>NZ_JBKQWU010000014.1:0-91974 GCF_047275745.1 Amaricoccus sp. W119
TCCGAGCCGATGTAGCGGATCCTGCCGAGCCCCGGCGCTTCCGCCTCGATCCGGGCGCGGGCGCGGTGGAAGACACCCCGCGCCGCCGCCTCGGCCTGGCTCGCCGGATCGCCGTCGCGCCTGAGCCAGCTCTCGGCGGTGAAGGCATTGCCCTTGTCGACGCTGAGCGCCCTGCCCTCCGGGGTCATGATGCCGAAAAGCCGGCCGTTCCCGGCGATGAGCAGGCCCGGCCTCGGCTCCGCCGCCCAGAGCGCGAGTCCGGCGGCGACGGGCAGAAGACCGAGCCAGCGGCCCCGGCCGTGCCAGAGCACGACGAAGATCCCGCCGAGACCGAGCAGCGCCAGCGTCGCCGGCGGCCCGGCCGGCACCGCGCGGGTGGAGCCGCCGAGCCCGGCGACGAAATCCGAGACGCCGAGGACATAGGCGTTCCCCCAACCCATCACCGTGAGGGGAACCGCGTCGAGGCCGAAGGGCATGGCGATCAGCGCGACCACCGCCGCCGGCATCACGAGAATGCCCATCATCGGCACCGCGAGCATGTTCGCGACGAGGCCGTAGGGGGCGCTCACGTTGAAATGGAAGGCCGAGATCGGCGCGGTGGCCGCCCCCGCGACCAGCGAACTCATGGCGAGGCCGAGCAAGGGCTTCACGAGCCGCCAGCGCCGGTCGGTCTGGGTCGCCTGCCACCAGGCCCGGGTCCGGAGCGCCTCGAAGCTCGCGACGAGCGCGATGGTCGCGGCGAAGGACATCTGGAAACCCGGCTGGACCAGCGCCTCGGGCGTCAGCGTCAGCACGACGAGCGCCGCGAGCGCGATCGCGCGCAGCGTCAGCGCCGGGCGGTCGAGCAGCACGGCGCAGAGTACGACCGCGGTCATCACATAGGAGCGCTGCGTCGCCACCTCGTTGCCCGAGATCAGGAGATAGGCCAGCCCGCCGATCAGGGCCGCGACCGCCGCGATCTTCTTCAGCGGCCAACGCAGCGCGCACCACGGGATGAGCGCGAGTCCGTAGCGCACGATCGCGAAGACCGCCGCCGCCAGCAGGCTCATGTGCAGGCCCGAGATCGAGACGATGTGATAGAGGGTCGAGGCCCGAAGCGAATCGTCCGTCGCGCGTTCGATGCCGGACCGGTCCCCGGTCAGGATCGCGGCGCCGAACGCGCCCTCCTGCCCCGGCACGACCGACTGGATCCGCCGCGAGAGCGCCATGCGCGCGCGAAACGCCAGTTGCTGCCACGACGAGACCGCTCCGCCCTCCGCTTCGAGGAACGGCGTCCGCGTATAGCCGACGGCGCCGATCCCCTGGAAGAAGGCGACGAAGCGGAAGTCGAACCCGCCCGGCTCCGAGGGCCCGGCGGGCGGAGAGAGCCGCGCGGTGCCGGTGATCCGCCGCCCCGGCGTCAGAAGCGCGAGATCCGTCTCCGGCCCGAGCGAGATCCGCGCCGTCCGCGGCGTCCTCTCGGGATCGAGCCCGCCGATCCAGAGCCGGTCGAGCAGCACCCGCGGCAGGTCGGAGGCGGACCGCGAGAGCCCGGCGACCCGCCCCTCGATCGCCACCGTCCGCTCCCGGTCGAGCACCGGCGCGGCGACGGCGAGCGTGCGCGCCCCGACGATGGAGAAGCCGAGCAGCGGGATCGCCACCGCGAGCACCGCGACGCGGCCGGCGAGTGCCAGCCGGGGCGCGAGGGCGAAGCAGAGGCCCATCGGCCCGAGGCAGGCCACGAGAACCCATCCCGAGGGCTCGGTGGGCAGCGCGAAGTAGAGACCGACGCCGAGGGCGTGGAAGACCGGGACCCAGAGCGCGAGATCCGGCGCCTGCCGGTCCAGAATGGCGGCGAGGCGCCCCAATGCCTTGTTCTCCACGTCGGAAATCGCCTAAAGACGAGCCTCCCCGGACGCGGTTGAGAAGAGGTTAAGCCATGGCCATCGATGACGACGCGGGCGTGACCCAGGGTTCGGCGACCGAGGCGACCCCGAAGCCGGGCGTGGTGACGCGTTTCGCTCCCTCGCCGACCGGCTTCCTGCATATCGGCGGCGCGCGCACCGCGCTCTTCAACTGGCTCTACGCGCGCCATACCGGCGGGACCTTCCTCCTGCGGATCGAGGACACCGATCGCGCGCGCTCGACCCCGGAGGCCACGGAGGCGATCTTCGAAGGCCTGCGCTGGCTCGGTCTCGACTGGGACCGCGAGGCGACGAGCCAGTTCGCCGGCATGGCCCGCCACACCGAGGTCGCGACCGAGATGATCGAGCGCGGCGCAGCCTACCGCTGCTATTCGACGGTCGAGGAGATCGAAGCCTTCCGCGAGCAGGCGAAGGCCGAGGGGCGCCCGCCGCTCTTCCGCTCGCCCTGGCGCGACGCCGATCCCGCGAGCTTTCCGGCCGACGCGCCCTATGTCGTCCGGCTCCGCGCCCCGCGGGAAGGCGAGACGGTGATCGAGGATGTGGTGCAGGGCACCGTGACCTTCCGCAACGATACGCTCGACGACCTGATCCTGCTGCGTTCCGACGGCACGCCGACCTACATGCACGCCGTGGTGGTCGACGACCACGACATGGGCGTGACCCATGTGATCCGCGGCGACGACCACCTGACCAACGCGGCGCGGCAGACGCTGATCTATCAGGGGCTCGGCTGGACCGTTCCCGTCTGGGGGCATATCCCGCTCATCCACGGCCCGGACGGTGCGAAACTGTCGAAACGCCACGGCGCGCTCGGGGTGGAAGCCTATCGCGACATGGGCTATCCGGCGGAGGCGATGCGCAACTATCTCGCGCGACTCGGCTGGAGCCACGGCAACGACGAGTTCTTCTCCACCGAACAGGCAATAGCCTGGTTCGACCTGGAGCATCTCGGTAAAGCGCCCGCACGATTCGATTTCAAGAAGCTGGAGAATCTATCCGGTCAGCACATCCGGGCCTACCCCGACGAAATACTGCTTCTGGAACTGGACGGTTTCCTGTCTTCGCAAAAGGCCCCACCGTTCACTGCGAAGCAACGGGATCAGCTTCTCAGAGCGATGCCGCACATGAAGCAACGCGCGAAGACACTGATCGAACTCCTTGATATGGGGTCTTTTATCCTCGGTCAACGCCCCTTCGCCCCGGATGCCGCCGCGCAGAAGATCCTCTCCGCCGCGCCTGATGGCCTGCTGGGGGACCTGCTTTCGCGCCTGCAACAAGTAGACTGGAATCTCCCGGACATTGAGACTACGGTTCGCGCATTCGCGGAGGAGCGGGGCCTCGGCCTCGGCAAGGTGGCCCAGCCTCTGCGCGCCGCGCTGACCGGCCGGACGATATCGCCCGGTGTCTTCGAAATGATGGAAATCCTCGGCCGCGAGGAATGCCTGGCACGCCTGGGCGATCGCGTGGAAGCGGCCCGGACGTGATCCGACGAAGCGCCGGCTCGCGCGGCCTTGCGTCAAGCTCCGGCCCACGGGCCGCGGCGAGGCATCATTCGCGCCCGTGAGAACGGGCAGAACATAGGGGAAAGACAGGGATGACCGATCAAACTCACCGCGCGGCGAAGCTGAGCATTGGCGAGAAGACGCTTGACCTGCCGATCTATTCGGGAACCTTGGGACCGGACGTCCTCGATATCAGGCGCCTCTACGCCGATGGCGACGTCTTCACCTTCGATCCCGGCTATACCTCGACCGGCTCGTGCGAAAGCGCGATCACCTTCATCGACGGCGACAAGGGCGAACTGCTCTATCGCGGCTATCCGATCGAGCAGCTTGCCGAGAAATCGCACTTCCTCGAAGTCTGCTACCTGCTCCTCTACGGCGAGCTTCCGACCGCCCCGCAGCTCGAGGATTTCGAGAGCCGGGTGACGAACCACACGATGCTGCACGAGCAGATGTCGTATTTCTTCCGCGGCTTCCGCCGTGACGCGCATCCGATGGCGATCGTCTGCGGCGTCGTCGGGGCGATGTCGGCCTTCTATCACGACTCGGTCGACATCCACGATTCCTGGCAGCGCGAGGTCGCCTCGATCCGGCTGATCGCGAAGATGCCGACCATCGTCGCATGGGCCTACAAGTATTCCGCCGGGCAACCCTTCGTCTATCCGAAGAACTCGCTTGATTACGCGTCGAATTTCCTCAACATGTGCTTCTCGGTTCCGGCGGGAGATTATGTCGTCGATCCGATCCTGAGCCGCGCGATGGACCGGATCTTCACGCTCCACGCCGATCACGAGCAGAACGCCTCTACTTCGACGGTCCGCCTCGCCTCCTCCTCGGGCGCCAATCCCTTCGCCTGCATCGCTGCGGGTGTCGCCTGTCTCTGGGGCCCGGCGCATGGCGGCGCGAACCAGGCCTGTCTCGAAATGCTCCGCGAGATCGGCACCGTGGACCGGATTCCGGAATACATCGAGAAGGCGAAGGACAAGAACGATCCGTTCAAGCTCATGGGCTTCGGCCACCGGGTCTACAAGAACTTCGACCCGCGCGCGAAGGTGATGAAGCAGTCCGCGGACGAAGTGCTGGGGCTCCTCGGCATCGAGAACAACCCGACGCTGCAGGTCGCCAAGGAACTCGAGAAGATCGCGCTCGAGGACCCCTATTTCATCGAGAAGAAGCTCTATCCGAACGTCGACTTCTACTCGGGCATCATCCTCGATGCGATCGGTTTCCCGACCTCGATGTTCACGCCGATCTTCGCCCTCGCGCGCACCGTCGGCTGGATCACGCAGTGGAAGGAGATGATCTCCGATCCGCAGCTGAAGATCGGCCGTCCGCGCCAGCTCTACACCGGCCCGACCGCGCGCGATTACACGGATGTCGAGAACCGCGGCTGAGGTCGCGCCGGCGGGATCGGCGCCGGGCGGGGCATCCCTCGCCCGCGTCATCGCCGGGGCCGAGGCGCTGGGCCTGACGATCACGCCGGTCAGGCTCGATGAAGGCACCCGGACCGCCGCCGACGCGGCCCGGGCCTGTGGCTGCGAGATCGACCAGATCGTCAAGTCGATCGTCTTCCGGGTCGCGGACGAGGAGCGGCATGTGCTGTTCCTGACCGCCGGCGGCAACCGGGTCGATCCCGAAGCCGCCGCGGCGCTGGTCGGAGCGCCGCTCGGCAAGGCAGACGCAGCCGGCGTGCGGGCGCATACCGGTTTCGCGATCGGCGGCGTCTCTCCCATCGGGCATCTCAGGCCGATCGAGACCTGGCTCGACCCGAGACTGCTCGATTTCGCCACCGTCTGGGCAGCGGCCGGGACCCCCCGTCATGTGTTCTCGATTGATCCCCGGACGCTCGTCGCCGCGCTGGCTCCGGGTGTCGCCGAATTCACCGCCCGATAGCGCTCAGCACCGAACGCGCGGCGCGGGTCCCCGGAGGCTCACCGCCGCGCCCGAGCAGCTCCATCGCCCGATCCTCAGCCGCCCGCTGTTTCGCGCCGGCCTCCGGATCTTCAAGCAGGGCCGCGACGGCGGGTGTGATCTTCTCCGGCACACAGTCCTCGAACAGGAACTCCGGGATCGCCCGGCTCTCCGTCACGATGTTGACCAGCGTCGGCGAGGCGACCTTGACGAGCCGGCGCGCCAGGAAGGCCGAAAGCGCGTTCATCCGGTAGGCGATGACCATCGGCGTGCCGGCGGCCGCGAGTTCGAGGCTCACCGTGCCGGAAGCGGCGAGCGCCACATCCGCCGTCGCGAAGGCCGCGCGCTTGCGTAGCGCCGCCTCGGCCTGCGGCGCCGGCGCCTCGCCCATCAGCTTCGGCCAGCCCTGGGCGTCGGGAGGCATCAGGTCGCGGACCAGATCGGCGACCGGCGGCATGGTCGGAACGAGCAGCGCGAGATCCGGATGCCGCGCGCGCAAGGCCCGGCCAACCTCGGCGAAGACCGGCGCCAGCCGCGAGACCTCGCCCCGGCGCGATCCCGGCAGCAGCAGGAGTAGCGGCTGATCGGCTTCGATCCCGAGGCTCGCGCGGAGCGCAGCCTGTTCCCCGGCGGTCGCCACGGGTTCCGCCACGACCGGATGGCCGACGAAATCGCAGGTCATCCCGGCGGCTTGCATATAGGGCGGCTCGAACGGCAGCAGGGCAAGCACGTGGTCGACGCTCCTTGCCATCTTCGCCGCCCGGCCCGGACGCCAGGCCCAGACCGAAGGGGCGACGTAATGGATGACGCGTAGGTCCGGCAACGCCGCCCTTGCCTTGCGCGCGACGCGCAGACAGAAGTCGGGACTGTCGATGGTGATGAGCGCGTCCGGCCTGAACGCCGCCACCGCCTCCGCCGTTTCGCGGATGCGCGCGAGGAGCGACGGCAGGCGCGGGAGAACCTCTGCCACGCCCATCACGCTCAGTTCCGCCATCGGGAAGCGTGAGGCGAGACCCTCGACCGCCATCGCCGGCCCGCCCACGCCTTCGAGCGCGGAGGGGGGCTCGCCGAGTTCGCGCAGCCCCCGGAGCAGGGCGGCGCCGAGCAGGTCGCCCGAGGCTTCCCCCGCGATCATGAAGAGCCGGGGTCCGCGCCGCGCCGGGACGGTTCCGCTCACGCGGTCTCCTCTTCGGCGGGCTCCGGCTCGTACCCCCAGAGGAAGAGGCCCGCGGCGTCCGCCGTCGCGAGACAATCCTCACGCCCGATCATCAGCACGCCCCCGGCCTGAACCGCGATCCCGGCGAGCCCGGCCGCGGCCGCGCGCCGGATCGTCTCCGGGCCGATCGCGGGCAGGTCGATGCGCCAGTCCTGCCCCGGCTTCGGCCCCTTGTAGAGCACACCCCGCCCGCCCGCGGGATCGCGCCGGTACGCCGCGCCCGTCGCCGCGACGAATTCGAGCATCGCATCCGTGCCCTGGATCGATTCAAGGCCGAGACAAAGCCCCTGCGCGACCACCGCGCATTGCCCGACATCCGCGGCGCCGAGCGCGGTCACGATCGCGAAGGCCCGGTCGGTGTCGACGCGGTCGGCAGGTCCGGGATGGAGGCGCGAGGCGACGCCGGGTGCTACGAGCAGCCCGCGCAGGATCTCGTGCGGCGCGCGGATCCGAAACCCCTCCGCCTCGAAGATTTCCGCGACCATCCGGAGCGTCGCGTCATCGCCCGCCTTGAGCCCCGAGAGCAGACGCGGCGCCATGCCGATGAACTTGAAATCGAAACGTGTCGGCTTCAGCTTCGGCCGGGTCATGCCGCCGGCGAAGGTCACGACGCCGCAGCCGGCGCCCCGGAGATCGGCGAAGAGCTTGCCCGGCTTCTCGAAGATCTCGTGCAGCACCGGATGGCCGGGCAGCCAGTCGAGCGTGACGCCCTCGAAGATCACGACGCGGTAGGGGATGCGGCGCCTGCGGCAATCCTCGGCGATCAGCCGGGGCAGCGCGCCCCGGCCCGCCACGATGGCGATCCCGTCGGCGGCCATCAGGCGGGAACGGTGAAGGATCGCGAGGATTCCGCCGAGATGAAGCGCAGCACTTCCTCGACCAGCGGGTTTCCGGCGTGGCTCGCCGCCACCCCGTCCGCCCGCTCCCGGAGCGAGCCCCCTTCGGCGAAAAGCTCGCCGAAGGCGGCGCGGAGCCCGTGGATCTGCGCCCGGTCGGCGCCCCGGCGCTTCAGGCCGACGAGGTTCAGCCCGGCCAGATGCGCCCGTTCGCCGATCACCGAACCATAGGGGATCACATCGGCGACCACGCCCGCGAGACCGCCGATCATCGCGCCCCGGCCGATCCGGACATGCTGATGGATCGCGGCGAGCCCGCCGAGGATGACGTTGTCATCGAGAATCACATGCCCGGCGAGGGTCGCGTTGTTCGCGAGGATGACGCCGTCGCCGACCACGCAGTCATGACCGACATGGACCGACATCATGAAGAGCCCGCCGTCGCCGACGCGGGTCACGCCGCCGCCGCCTTCGGTGCCGGGGTTCATCGTCACATGTTCGCGGATGCTGTTGTTCGCGCCGATGATGAGTTCGGACCGCTCGCCCCGGTATTTCAGATCCTGCGGCGCGTGGCCGATCGAGGCGAAGGGGAAGATCCGGGTGCCCGCGCCGACCCTGGTGATCCCCGCGACGGCGACATGGCTCTGCAGAACCACACCCTCGCCGAGCACCACCTCGGGGCCGATCACGCAATAGGGCCCGACCCGCGCGCCGGCGCCGATCTCGGCGCCGTCCTCGACAATGGCGGTCGGATGGATGTCGGCGGTCGCGTCGATCGCCATCTCAGCGGCTCGCCCGCTCGGCCGCTTCCGGTTCCATGATCATCGCCGTGTAGATCGCCTCGGCACAGACGCGGTCGCCGACCTTCGCGACGCCGTTGAACTTCCAGACCTTGCCGCGCCCCCGGATGATCTCGACGTGCAGTTCCAGCACATCCCCCGGCTCGACCGGCGAACGGAACTTCGCCTCCTCGATCGACATGAAATAGACGAGCAGGTCGTGGTCGAGCAGATCGAGGGTCTTGATGACCAGCACCGCCGCCGTCTGCGCCATCGCCTCGATGATGAGGACACCGGGCATGACCGGCCGGACCGGGAAATGCCCCTCGAAATGCGGCTCGTTCGCGGTCACGCATTTGATGCCGACGGCGCTCTTGCCAGGCGCGATATTGACCATGCGATCGACGAGAAGCACCGGGTATCGGTGCGGGATCATCCGCTTGATCTCGAGAATGTCGGCCGAGCCAAGATCCGGGTCGATCACCAGTGCCATCGCGTCTCTCTCCTCAGTCCTGGGTCCCGTCCGGCGCGCCGGTCGCCGGCGCCGCGGGCTCGGGCGGCATGCCGGGAGCGGCCTCCGGAGTTTCATCCGGCGCCGGGGTGGGAAGTGGTAGCCCCGCGGGCGGCGCCGCGTCAATCTCGGCGATCACCGCCTCGGTGATGTTGAGCCTGTCGTCGGCGAGCAGCACGCTGTTCTCGTCGAAGATCGCATGGGCCTGGAATCTCTCCATGACCCGGACGAGAATGGGTGCGACCGCCGCGTAGAACTGCCGCCGCCTGGTCTCGAAATCCTGGGCCAGCGCGTTCGAGCGCGCATCCTGCTCCTGCCGCGCCTGCACGACGCGGGCGTCGAAATCGTCGGCTTTCGCGCGGAACTCCTCCGCCGGCATGTCGCGGCGCATCTCGTTGAGCGCGCGCTCCTCCTGCTCGAAGGCGGTGTCGATCGCGCGGGCCTCGGCACGGAGTTCGTCGCGCGCCGCGTCCTCCTCGGCGAGAAGCGCCTGCCCGGTGCGCGACCCGGTCAGCAGGCGCTCCTGGTTGATGAAGAGAAAATCGCTCGCCACCTGACCCTGGGCCAAGGCGGCTCCCGCCGCGGCGGTGGCGGCGAGAGCGGCGGCGAGGATCAGCTTTCGGGCGCGCTCGCCCATGGCATCAGAACCGGGTCTGGATCGTGAACTGGAAGCGTTCGGTTTCGTCATAGTCCTCCCGCTTGAGCGGGAAGGCGTAGTTGAACCGCAGCGGCGCGAAGGCGGTATCGATCAGCAGGCTGACACCGGCCGATCCGCGCATGGCGAAACCGTCGTCGACCACGCCCATGCTGCCGTCGATGTCATCGAGGCCCCAGAGCGAACCCCAGTCGGAGAAGACGCCGCCATAGATCCCGTACTGCTCCGGCAGGCCGAGCGGGAAGCTCGCGTCGAGCCGGAGCACGCCGTAGAAGTTGCCGCCGAGCGCCTCGTCGACATCGACGTCGCCCTGGCCAGGCGCGACGCATTCGCCCACGTCGCAGAAGTCGCGCGGCCCGAGGCCGTTGCGGGCGAAGCCGCGGAACGAGTCGCCACCGGTGATGAATCGCTCGGTGATCCGGCTGTCGCCGTCCGAGATGATCATGCCGCCCTCGAGCTCCGCCGTGAGGATCAACTCCTCCTCGAAATAGCTCGTGTAGACCCGCGCGGTGCCCCGAGTCTTGGACTGGCGCACGTCGCCGCCGAGGCCCGCGATATCCTCGCTCAGCGTCAGGATGAAACCGGCGGTCGGATCGACGACCGAGTTGCGGCGGTCGTAGGCGTAGGTAACGCCGACCGCGGACATGATCTCCGCGCCCTGTTCGTTGATGATGATGAGCGAGGTATCCTCCTCGACCTCGTAGATGTCGTCGCGCGAGATGCGGTAGCGGAGCGTCACCCGGCCATTCTCGCTGACCGGGAAGCCGATGCGCGGCTCGAAACCGTAGCTCGAGGTCTGGAAGGTCCGCTCGTCGTAGTCGGTCTCGCGGAAATAGAGGTCGAAGCCCGCGAGCAGATCGCGGTCGAAGAGCGCGGGTTCGGTGAAGCCGAACTGGATGTTCTGGTTCTGCGAGCTGGCGGAGACCGACCCGGAGACGGTCTGGCCGCGGCCGAGGAAGTTGCGCTCCACGACGCTGATCTGCGCGGTGAAACCCTCGGAGCTCGAGAAGGCGCCGCCGAGGTTGAGGCTGCCGGTCGGCTGCTCCTCGACCTGGACCTGGACGAGCGCCTGCTGCGGGCTCGTGCCCTGCCGCACCGCGACATTCACCGTCTCGAAATAGCCGAGACCCCGGATGTCGTCCTCGGCCTCGCTGATCTCGCGGCTGTTGAAGGCATCGCCCTCGACCAGATCGAACTGGCGTCGGATCACGCGGTCGAGCGTGCGGGTATTGCCCGAGATGTCGATACGTTCGACAAACACGCGGTTGCCCTCGACCAGCTGGAAATTGATGTCGACCGTGCGGTTCTGCTCGTTCCTGGTGATCTGCGGCTGGATCTCTACGAAGGCGTAGCCCTGCTGGCCGGCCTGATAGGTCATGCGGTCTATGACCCGGTTCACGAGCCTGACATTGTAGATCCCGCCCCCGAGCACCGGCGCGACGAGCGGCTCGAAATCGGCCGCGTTGAGCCCGGCCGCCGAGGAGCCGACCGAGATGGTGCCGAAGTTGTAGCGCGGCCCCTCGTTCACGGTGAAGTTCAGGAAGAAGCCGCTGCGCTCGCGCAGGAGTTCGGCGGAGGCGCTCTCGACCTCGAAATCCAGGTAGCCGCGTTCGAGATAGAACTGGCGCAGCCGTTCCTTGTCGACCTCGAGCCGGTCCGCGTCATAGGCGACATTGCCGAGCAGGAAGCTCAGCCAGTTCGCCTGGCCGCTCTCGAGCGCCCGGCGGAGCTGGCGGTCGGAATAGACTTCGTTGCCGACGATGTTGATGCGCTGGATCTGGGTGACGCGGCCCTCGAAGACCTCGAATACCAGATCGACGCGGTTCTCGGACTGCCGGATGATCACCGGATTGACCTGCGCGGCGTAGCGGCCGGCCTGCCGGTAGGCATCGATTATCGCCTGCGCGTCCTGCTCGGCGGAGGCGACGGAATAGGCGAGGCGCGGGCGGAGCTGGATCACCTGCAGCAGCAGTTCGTCGTCGAGCGAGCTGTTGCCCTCGAAGGCGATCTGGTTGATCGTCGGGTTCTCGGTGACCGTGATGACGAGGCGGCCGGCCTCGGGCATCACGTCGACGCTCTCGAACAGGCCCGATTCGTAGAGCCGGCGCACGGCGAGATTGAGATCCTCGGGCGTGACCGGCTGCCCCGCCTCGATGCCCGCGTAGGAGCGTATCGTGTCACCCTCGATACGCTGATTGCCGGCGACGTCGATCCGGCTGAAACTGGCGGTGCCCTGCGCCTCGGCCGCGAGCGGCTGGATGACGGCGGTCAGAAGCGCCGCAATGAAGAAAAGGCGGGAACACGCCCGCATCCAACGCCGCTGCCGCATACCGCACTGCCCTCTCGCCGTCCCGCGGGCGGTTTGCCGCCCCTTATCTCAACTCACCATTCGCATGATGTCGTTGTAGGTTGCAAATACCATCAGTAGCAGGATCAAGCCAAGACCTATCGACATCGCGAGTTGCATCGCGGCGGGGCTGGGCGGCCTGCCGCGGATCGCCTCGATGACGAAGGCGACGAAATGACCGCCGTCGAGCACCGGGATGGGGAAAAGGTTCAGGAGACCGATCGCGGTGGAGATGACCCCGATCAGCACGATGAAGTTCAGACCGCCCTGCGAGGCGGTTTCGCCGGAGATCTGCGCGATGCCGATCGGCCCCTGCAGGTTCTCGACGCCGATCGCCCCGTTGATGATCGCGACGATGCCGTTCAGCGACTGGGCGATCACGTCATAGACCCGGCTCACGCCGAAGCCGACCGCCGTCCAGGGGGCGGGCATGCGCGTCGCGGGCTCGTAGAGCGGCGCACCGGCGACGCCGATCATCACCCGGCGCTCGAACCCGCCTTCGCCATCGTCGGTATCTCGCTCGATCGGGGTGATCGAGAGCGTGATCTCGCCGCCGTCGCGCCAGACCCCGAGCGGGATCGCCCGGCCTTCCGAACCGAGCACCACCTCGCGCAGATCGGCGAAGGAGCCGAGCGCGCGTCCGTCCGCCGTCAGGACGAGATCCCCGGGACGCAGGCCCGCCGTGCTCGCGGGCGAGAGCGGTTCTACCCCGTCCACCAGCGGCGGGAAGGCATAGGGCACGGTCACGTCGAAGGTTTCGCCGTCGCGCTCGATCGTGAATTGCATCGGGCCGGGCGCGGGCATGTCGAGCGCGGCCGCGTAGATATCCTGGAAACCCTCGATCGCCTCGCCGTTGACCGCCAGGACCACGTCGCCCCGCCGCAAGGGTTGCTCGACGCCCGGCAGATCGGTGTAGCCGCCGATGGTCGGACGGTCGGTCGGCACCCCCTGCCAGAAGGCGACGCCGGTGAAGACGACCGCGGTCAGGATGAAATTCGCGAAAGGCCCGGCAAGGACGGTCAGCATCCGCCGCCCGACGCTCGCGCCGTGGAAACTGCGCGCCAGATCCTCGCGCGACATGCCTTCGAGGCTCGTCTGATCGGCGCGGCTCGACCCGTCGGCGTCGCCGACGAACTTGACGTATCCGCCAAGCGGCAGCGCGGCGACCTGCCAGAGCGTGCCGCGGCGGTCGCGGCGCGCCCAGATCACCGGGCCGAATCCGATCGAGAAGACCTCGGACTCGATGCCGCACCAGCGGGCGACGATGTAATGGCCGTATTCGTGCACCGCCACGACGATGCCGAGCACGACGATGAACGGAACCACGGTGGAGAGGAAGCCGCCGATCAGCGGAATGCTCGCGAGAATTTCCATTGGCTCATCTCCCGCAGGGCCCGTCTTCCGCCGGGCCTGTCTTCCGCCCGGCCTGTCTTTCGCCGGCCTATCTTCCGCCCGAATAGGCCGCGACCCAGAGACCCGACATCCGCCGGGCCGTCGCGTCAAGCTCGAGCACCGCGTCGAGGTCGTAATCGGGGCCAGACTGGGCCGCCTCGGGCGCGAGCTTGTCCAGCACATGTTCCACGAGGATGGCCATGTCAAGGAAGCCGATCGCCCCGATGAGGAAAGCGTCGAGCGCCGCCTCCTTCGCCGCGTTGAAGACCGCGCCGGAGAGGCCGTCGGCCTCCATCACCTCGCGCGCGAGACGCAGCGCCGGGAAGCGGACCGGGTCGGCGGCGGCGAAGTCGAGCCGCGACAGCCGCGCGAAATCGAGCCGCTCCAGCGACAGGTCGCGCCGGTCGGGCCAGTTGAGCGCGAATCCGATCGCGCCCCGCATGTCGGAGGGTCCGAGCTGCGCCATGATCGAGCCGTCATTGAAGCCGACCATCGAATGGATGATCGACTGCGGATGGATGATGACCTCGACCTGATCCGGCGAGAGGTCGAAGAGCGCCCGCGCCTCGATCATCTCCATCGCCTTGTTGAACATGGTCGCGCTGTCGATCGAGATCCGCTCGCCCATGTCCCAGTTCGGATGCGCCCGCGCCTGCGCCGGGGTGACCATCGCCATGCGCTCGCGCGGCCAGTCGCGGAACGGCCCGCCCGAGGCGGTGAGGATCACCCGCTCGGCGGCGGCCGCGTCCTCGCCGCGCAGCGCCTGGAAGATCGCGCTGTGCTCGCTGTCGACGGGAACCAGCGTCGTGCCATGCCGGGCGCAGGTCGCGCGCAGCAGCTCGCCGGCGCAGACGAGGCTTTCCTTGTTGGCCAGCGCCAGCACCCCGCCGTGCTCGGCCGCGCGCAGGCTGACCCCGAGACCCGCGGCGCCGACGATCGCCGACATCGCCCAGTCGGCCGGTTCCGCCGCCGCCGCGAGCAGCGCCTCCGGTCCAGCCGCGGCCTCCACATCCGATCCGGCGAGCGCGTCGCGGAGTGGTTCGAGCCGTTCCGGGTCCGCCGTGACCGCGAGCCGCGCCGAGAGCCGCCGCGCCTGTTCGGCGAGCAGTGCGATATTGCCCGCGCCGGTCAGCGCCACGACCTCGAACGCCTCCACCCCGCCCTGTTCCTCGAGAACCGCGATGGTGTTGCGTCCGACGGACCCGGTCGCCCCGAAGACACTGACCCTGCGCCGCATGTCCCTACCCCCGCCCGTCCCTAACCCAGCGAGCCCAAGCCGAACATTCCGCAGATCGCCACGAACCAGACCCCGCCGACCAGCCCGTCGAGCCGGTCCATCACCCCGCCATGACCCGGAATGACATGGCTCGCATCCTTCACGCCGAAGCGCCGCTTGACCGCGGATTCGAGCAGATCGCTGCATTGCGAGGCGATGCTGGCACCGATGCTGAGGAAGGCCGAAGTGGCGATGTCCTGACCGATCCAGACGCCCATCGGCACGCCGATCGCCCCCGCGAAGGCGAGGCCGCCGAGTGCGCCCGATCGCGTCTTGCCCGGGCTGACCGCCGGCCAGAGCCTCGGCCCGCCGAAGAGGCGGCCGACGAAATAGGCTCCGACATCGGTCGCCACCACGACGACGATCAGCCAGATGATGAGGAGGAGGCCGTTCGGCTCGAGATGCCGGATCGGCACCATCGCACAGACCGCGAGCCCCATGTAGAGCAGCCCGCCAATGAGCCAGCCCTTGCGCCGTCCGCCGAGGACCGCGGCCACCGCGCAGCCGAGCGCGAGGAAGAAGGCGCCGAGCAGCACGCCATGCAGATAGGTGGCGAAGACGGCCAGCGCGCCGCAGACCGCCATGCCCGGAAAGGCGGAATAGGTTACGGATCGCCCCGACGACAGCCGCGAGGACAGCTTCGGGGGCAGCCGTGAGGACCGCTTCGAGGGGAGGTCGCGGCTCACCATCCGGTCGAGTTCCCAGAGCATGATGATGAGCAGGCCCGCGAGCAGGACGGCGGACCAGAGCCCGCCCATCCAGAGATCGATGAAGGCGATCGCCGCGAGGGCGAGGCCGGATACGAGACGCAGGCCCAGATCGCCGAAGCGGACGGGCTTCGGCGGCGCGTCCCTCACCCGGCGATGGCGCCGTAGCGGCGCTCCCTCCGGCCGAACCCGCGGACCTGGGTCGCGAACATCTCGGCCGTGAAATCCGGCCAGCGGGTCTCGACGAAGGAGAATTCCGAATAGGCCGCCTGCCAGGGCAGGAAACCCGAGACCCGAAGCTCGCCGGATGTCCTCAGGATCAGGTCGGGGTCCGGCAGGCCGGCGGTGTCGAGATGCTCGGCGATCGTGTCCTGCGTGACATCCTCGGGGCGGAGCCTGCCGTCGCGGACCGCCTCGGCGACGCGGCGCGTGGCGCGCAGGATCTCGTCGCGGCCGCCGTAGTTGATCGCGACGGTCAGATGCAGCCGGTCGTTCTCCACCGTCCGCGCCTCGAGCCCGGCCATCAGCGCGCGCAGATCGGCGTCGAGCGGATCGCGCCCGCCGATGAAGCGCACCCGCGCCCCCTCGGCGACGAGCCGCGCGCCTTCCTTCTTGATGTAGCGGCGGAAGAGCCGCATCAGACCCTGCACCTCGCTCGCCGGACGTTTCCAGTTCTCGGTCGAGAAGGCGAAGAGCGTGAGATGGGTGATGCCAAGATCCGGGCAGGATTCGACGATCTCATGCACGCGGTCGGCGCCGCGGCGGTGCCCGGCCAGCCTGGGCAGTCCGCGACTCTCGGCCCAGCGTCCGTTGCCATCCATGATGATCGCCACGTGCGCGGGCGCGGGGCCCCCATGCATCTGGTCATCGGACATCATACTCGCGAACACCTCTTTCTCGGAACCGAACCGCGCCGGGCATGGCGGCGGAGACAGTCTGCCTTGTAAACGTTCCGGCCCATGCCTTCCAGACATGCCTTCTAGATCTGCATGATCTCTTCTTGCTTGGTCTCGAGCGCCGCGTCGATCTTGCCGATGGCGGAGTTGGTGAGTTCCTGCACTTCCTCGGACCAGATCTTGTGGTCGTCCTCTCCCATACCAGCCGATTTCGCCTTCTTGAGCTGGTCCATGCCGTCGCGGCGCACGTTGCGGACCGCGATCCGGGCGTTCTCGGCGTACTGGCCGGCGACGCGCGCCAGTTCGCGGCGGCGTTCCTCGTTGAGTTCGGGAATCGGCAGGCGCAGGATCGTGCCGTCCATCTGAGGATTGATCCCGAGGCCCGAGGAGCGGATCGCCTTGTCGACGGCGTTCACGAGGCTCTTGTCCCAGACGTTGATCAGCACCATGCGGGGTTCGGGCACGGTGATCGTGCCCAGCTGGTTGATCGGCGTCGGGCTGCCATAGGCCTCGACCGTCACCGGGTCCAGCATCCCGGCCGAGGCGCGGCCGGTCCGCAGCGAGGCGAACTCCTGCCTGAGCGCGTTGAGCGCCCCCTCCATCCGCTTCTCCAGCGCGTCTACGTCAATCTCAAGTTCTTCGGACATGGGCTCGCACCATATGACTCAGCCAGGGTCGACCGTGGTGAACTTGCCGCGACCCCGCACCACCCCCGCGAGGCCGTTCGGCGCATCGAGCGAGAAGACGATGATCGGCAGGGCATTGTCGCGGGCAAGGGCGATGGCGGCCGCGTCCATCACCTTCAGGTTCTTCTGCAGCACTTCGTCGTAGCTGACGCGATCGTAGCGTTTCGCATCCGGGTTCTTCTTCGGGTCGCTGTCGTAGACGCCATCGACCTGCGTCCCCTTGAAGATCGCACCGCAGGACATCTCGCTCGCGCGGAGGGTGGCGGCGGTATCGGTGGTGAAATAGGGGTTCCCGGTCCCGGCGGCGAAGATCACCACGCGCCCCTTCTCCAGATGGCGCACCGCGCGGCGCCGAATATAGGGCTCGCAGACCTGGGCCATCGGAATGGCGGAGAGCACGCGCGTATGCACGCCGAGCGATTCCAGCGCCGATTGCATCGCGAGCGCGTTCATCACCGTCGCGAGCATTCCCATGTAATCCGCCGTGGTCCGCTCCATCCCCTGGGCGCTACCCTGCAGCCCCCGGAAGATGTTGCCGCCGCCGATCACCATGCAGATCTCGACCCCGAGCGCGTGAAGCCCCTTCACCTCCTGCGCGATCCGCTCGACGGTCGGCGGATGCAGCCCGAACTGCCCCGGACCCATCAGCGCCTCGCCGGAGATCTTCAGGAGAATCCTGTCGTAGGCGGGACGGGTACTCTCGGGGCCGGCGCTCTGAAGGCGGGTAGTCTCCAGGTTCCCGGACGAACCATCCGTCATGTGCCGCAGCTCCGCTCGTCTCAAGGGTGTTTTGCCCAATGCGGGTAAACCGCGCCGAACTCAATGTCAAATGTCGCCGCGGGTCGCGTGGGACCCGGTTGAAACACATTGAAACACGGGCTCAGGCGCGGGCGGGCGACCAGGCGACGCCCGGACTGTCAAGAAACTGTCATGAAATCGTCATATGAAGGTTGTTTTGACGAGTCGCCTCACCCCGGGGTCGCGCCGGGAGGCGCCGGGCATCGGGAAGGCGCGGAGGAACCGCGATGATCACCGCCCGCGCGGACAAGTTCCCGGCGACGGCCCGCGTCGGCGTCCTGCTCTCCACCCTGCTCCTCACGGTCGCGGCGGAGGCGCAGCTACCGCGCGACCGGACGCGGATCGTCGGCTCTTCCACGGTCTTCCCCTACTCGCAGGCGGTGGCGGAGCATTACGTCGGGCTCACCCGCGCGAAGGCTCCGGTGGTCGAGGCGACCGGAACCGGCGGTGGCCTGAAGATCTTCTGCGGCGGCGTGGGAGCGGGGTTTCCCGACATCACCGGGGCGTCCCGTCCGATGACGGCGTCGGAGTACCGCGACTGCGCCTCCAACGGCGCCGCCGATCTGACGGAGGCGCTGATCGGGGACGACGCGCTCAGCCTCACCCAGTCCGTCGACGGACCGCCGCTCGAACTCACCCGGCGGGATCTCTTCCTCGCCCTCGCGGCCGAGGTGCCTGTGAACGGGGAGGTGGTCGCCAATCCCTACCGAAGCTGGCGCGACATCCGCCCGACCCTGCCCGACATGCCGATCGCGGTCTTCGGCCCGCCCCCGACCTCCGGCACGCGGGACGCGCTGATCGGCCTCGTCATGCAACCGGCCTGCGAGGGTTTCGCCGAGATCCGCGCGCTCGATGACGGGCGGCGGGCCGAGGTCTGCGCCCGGCCGCGGCGAGACGGCGGCTTCATCGAGGCGAGTGAAAACGATAACGTCATCGTGCGGCGTATCGTGTCGGACCCCGGCACGGTCGGCATCTTCGGCTTCCCCTTCCTGCACGAGAACCACGACATGTTGCGCGGCATTCCGATCGACGGCGTCGAGCCCAGCGCCCGGACGCTGAGGGACGGGACCTATCCGCTCACCCGGCCGCTCTTTCTCTATATCAAGAACGCGCACCGGGCGGTGATCCCGGGCATGGAGGCGTTGCTGGGCGAGTATCTCTCCGAGGAAGCGATCGGACCCGAGGGCTATCTCGCCGAGCGGGGGCTCGTTCCGCTCGACGCGGCGGAGCGCCGGACGGTTCGCACCCGCGTCGCCGGGCACGCGCGGATCGCGCGGTTCGAATAGGCTCGCCATGGACGGGTATTTCTTCCTCGCGATCCTCACGCTCTCCTTCGCGGCCTATCTCACCGGCCGCGCGACGGCGCGCCGCTTCGCCGACGGTCGGGGGGATGCCGGTCGGGGGGATCGGGCCGAAGTCCATTCGACTCCCGCCTATCACGGCGCCTTCGTCGCGATCTGGGTCGGGCTGCCCGCGCTGGTCCTCACGCTGCTCTGGACCATGGCGGAGGGGCCGGCCATCGACGCCCTGCTCGCGCGGACCCTGCCGGCGGAGATGACGGCGGGGCTCCACGCCGACGATCTCGGCCTCCTGCTCGCCGAGATCCACAACGTCGCCGCGGGGCGAATCCTGACGCCGCCCGGCCCCGGGGTCATCGAAGCGGCGGCGCGGCTCTCCGACTGGGCCTGGCTCGCGCGGGTCGCGATGTTCGTCACCGTGCTCGCCGCGATGGTCCTCTGCGCCTTCGTCGCGCGCGCCCGGCTCGGCCCGCGGTTCCGCGCACGCGAGCGGGTCGAAGCCACGCTCTCGGTCTTCATGATCCTTTGCGCGGGCGTGGCACTCGTCACCACGCTCGGCATCATCGTCTCGCTCACCCGCGAGGCCGCCGCCTTCTTCCGCTACGTTCCACCGCGCGAGTTCCTGTTCGGCCTCGACTGGGAGCCGGGGACCGCGATCAGGAGCGACCAGATCGCGGCGGAGGGCGCGTTCGGGGCGGTGCCGGTCTTTCTCGGAACGCTACTGATCGCCACGATCGCGATGGCGGTCGCGGTGCCGATCGGCCTCCTGTCGGCGATCTATCTCGTCGAATACGCCGCGCCGCGGTTCCGGCGGGTCGCGAAACCGACGCTCGAGATCCTCGCCGGGGTCCCGACCGTGGTCTACGGCTTCTTCGCGGTGCTCGTCGTCGCGCCGGCGATCCGCCAGACCGGCTCGCTCATGGGGCTCGCGACCTCGCCGAACTCGGCGCTGGCCGCCGGGCTGGTGATGGGGGTCATGATCATCCCCTTCATCTCGTCGCTCTCCGACGATGCGCTGCGCGCCGTGCCGCGCGCGCTCCGCGACGGATCGCTCGCCATGGGAGCGACACCGGCGGAGACCATGATCCGGGTCATGCTGCCCGCCGCCCTGCCCGGGATCGCGGGCGGCATCCTGCTCGCCTTCAGCCGGGCGATCGGCGAGACGATGATCGTCGTGATGGCGGCCGGGCTCATGGCCACGCTGACGATCAACCCGCTCGATTCCGTGAGCACCGTCACCGCGCAGATCGTGACGATGCTGGTCGGCGATACCGCCTTCGACGGCCCGAGGACCCTCGCCGCCTTCGCGCTCGGCCTCGTGATCTTCATCGTCACGCTGACGCTCAACACGATCGGCCTTCTGGTCGTGCGCCGATACCGCGAGAGCTACGAATGAGCCCGGCGAGATCACATCCGGCACCCGTCCCCGCCCACGGTCGCGACCGCGAGGCCGCCGCCGCGCGACGCCGCCGCCGGCACCGCGCCGACCGGCGGCTGCGGCGCCTCGGCCTCGGCGCGATCGCGCTTGCCATCGGTCTCCTCGGGCTGCTGGTCGCGACACTGGTCGTCACCGGCGCTCCCGCCCTGACGCAGACCAGCCTGCGCGTCGCCTTCGCCATCCCGGCCGATGAGGTCGACCCCGCCGATCCAGGCGCCACCGACTATGGCAGGATCGTGCGCGCCGGCGTCGCCGCCATGCTGCCGGAGCCGCCGCGCACCGCGGCCGAGCTTCGCGAGGCGGGCGCGATCGTCACGCCCAACACGCAATTCGTTCTGCGGGACGCCGTGATGGCCGATCCGGCGCTGATCGGGGGCAGCGTGACCCTCACGGTTCCGGTCGCGGATGCCTACGACCAGTTGAACAAGGGCCTGACCTCGCGCGACACGCCCGCCGAGCGGCGCAGGCTCTCCGACCGGCAGATCGGCTGGTTCGACGCGCTGAAGGCTTCCGGCGCGGTCAGCCAGCCGCTGAACTGGGGACTTCTCTTCAATCGCGACAGCCACCTGCCGGAGACCGCCGGACTGGCCGGGGCGATCGCGGGCTCGTTCTACACGCTGCTGGTCTGTTTCCTCGTGAGCTTTCCGACCGGAATCGCCGCGGCGGTCTGGCTCGAGGAATTCGCGCCGAGGAACCGCCTGACCGACGCGGTCGAGATCAACATCAACAATCTCGCGGCGGTACCCCCGATCATCTTCGGCCTGCTCGGCCTCTCGGTCTTCATCGGCGCCTTCGGGCTGCCCCGCTCCGCGCCGCTGGTCGGCGGGCTCGTCCTGAGCCTGATGACGCTGCCGACGATCATCATCGTCACCCGGGCCGCGCTCCGCGCGGTGCCGCCCTCGATCCGCGAGGCCGCGTACGGCGTCGGCGCGTCGAGGCATCAGGTGGTGCTCCACCACGTCCTCCCCCTCGCCCTTCCCGGCATCCTGACCGGAACCATCATCGGCCTCGCCCACGCGCTCGGCGAGACCGCGCCGCTGCTCCTGATCGGCATGAACGCCTTCATCACCGATCCGCCGGGCGGCATCCTCGAAGCCTCCACCGCGCTGCCAACGCAGATCTACATCTGGGCCGACAGCCCCGAGCGGGGCTTTGTCTCGCGGACCTCGGCCGCTATTCTGGTGCTGCTCGGGTTCCTGCTCCTGATGAACGCGGTCGCGGTCTTCCTGCGCCAGCGGCTCGAGCGGACGTGGTAGGGAACCACCGCCGATGAACCAGACCTTTCAGGCAAGCGCCACACTGGCCGACGGCGGGTCCGCGAAGATCTCGACGCGGGGCCTCGATGTCTTCTATGGCACGAAACAGGCGCTGTTCGGGATCGACCTCGAGATCCCCCGCAACCAGGTCACGGCGCTCATCGGCGCCTCGGGCTGCGGCAAGTCCAGCTTCCTGCGCTCGATCAACCGGATGAACGACACGGTGCCCGAAGCGCGGGTCAGGGGTAAGGTCCTGCTCGACGGGGAGGATGTCTACGATCCGAAGGTCGATGTGGTGGAACTGCGCGCCCGGGTCGGCATGGTGTTCCAGAAGGCCAATCCCTTCCCGAAATCGATCTTCGAGAACGTGGCCTACGGGCCGCGAATCCACGGCATGGCCCGCTCGAAGGCCGAACTCGGCGATATCGTGATCGGTTCGCTCCGGCGCGCGGGCCTCTACGACGAGGTGAAGGACCGCCTCGGCGACCGCGGCACCAGCCTCTCGGGCGGGCAGCAGCAGCGGCTCTGCATCGCCCGCGCCATCGCCACCCGGCCCGAGGTGCTGCTGATGGACGAGCCCGCCTCGGCGCTCGACCCGATCGCGACCGCGGTGATCGAGGAACTGATCGACGAGCTTCGGCGGAACTACACCATCGTGATCGTCACGCATTCGATGCAGCAGGCGGCGCGGGTGAGCCAGCGGACCGCCTTCTTCCACCAGGGCCGGCTCGTCGAGGAGGGACCGACGGAGCAGATCTTCTCGCTCCCCCGGCACAAGCGGACCGAGGATTACATCACGGGCAAGGTGGGCTGAGGCCCGCCGCCGTCCTGTCTCCCGTCTCGCCCGCCAGTTCCCGCCGCGAGCTCACCGCGGGGCATAGGCGGCGAGAAAGGTCGCGACGATCTCCCGCGCCCGGCTCAACGCTTCTTCCTCGCCCGGCGACGGATGGCCCGCGAGGATCGAGCGGGTGACGACCGGATGCTGGCAGAGCGCGCCGAACTGCCAGGCGGCCGTGTCCATGTCACCGGCGGCCAGTTCCCCCCTCGCCTGCCGTTCGGCGAGAAACCGCGCCAGTCGCCGCGCACCATGATCCGGGCCGGCCTCGTAGAGCTGGCGGCCGATCTCGGGAAACCGCTCCGACGCGCCGATGACGAGGCGCAGGAGCGCGATGTGATCGGGATGCGTGAGCGCCCGCATGAGCCCGGAGGCGAATGTGATCAGAACCTCCGCGAGAGGACCTTCGGTATCCTCGAGCGTCGGCATCGTGCGTTCGGCGGTCTCGCGCTTCTGCTCGATGATCAGGGCTTTGAACAGCGCCTCCTTGCTGTCGAAATAGACATAGAGCGTGCCCTTCGACACCTTCGCCGCGCGCGCGATCTGTCCCATGCTCGCCGCGTCGAAACCGGAGGCGAGGAAACAGTCCCGCGCTCCATCGAGGATCTGGCGACGCTTGAGATTGTCCGCGCGGGTATCGTCGCCTGAATCAGAAGGCGCATCAGAGGGCGCATCGGAGGGCACGGCGGAGGGCGCTTCGGGCGCGGGATTCATCGCGGGATCTTTCCTTCGGAATGAGCCTCAGTATCGCCGATGGCCTCGGGTCAAGGCCATAGGGATTTGTTGACCGAACGGTTCGGTCAGCTTGATTTCTGAATTGTACCGCGCTATGTCAAGAGCCGACCGAACCGTTCGGTCAATCGGCGAGTCGCTCGGATGCCGGCCGCGCCGCGAAGGACCTCCCCGCGCCTCCGGGCTCCATCCCCCGGGACCGGTATCGAGGCCGCCATAAGGACAGTGTGATGCCCAAGGATTTCGAGACCCTGCCGTCCGACCGCTCGACGATCGCCAGGTCCGCGCCGGCCGCGGAGACCGGGCCGCGCCTCGACACGGCCGCCCCCGCGGCGGACATGCCCGCCGACACCCCCGAGACCGGGAAGGCGAAGGGCGGCGCGAAAAGGAAGCTGGTGCTGGGCCTTCTGGCCGTGGCGGCGCTGATCGGCGGCGGGTGGTACGGTTACGAATACTGGGCCAACGGCCGCTTCCTGGTCGAGACCGACGACGCCTATGTCCAGGCCGATTTCGCCATTCTCGCGCCGAAGGTGACCGGCTACGTCGCCTCGGTGCCCGCCGTCGCGAATGCGACGGTCAGGGCCGGCGATCCGCTCGTGATCCTGCGCGACGACGATTACCGCAACGCGCTCGCCCTCGCACAATCGCAGCTAGACGCGCAGATCGCGTCGATCAGCCGCATCCAGCTGCAGGCCCAGGCCGGGCAGGCCGCGATCGCCCAGGCCGAGGCCAAGGTCGCGGCGGCGAACGCGGTGCAGGTGCAGGCCGAGTCCGACCTGCGGCGCTACACCACGCTCGCCCAGACCGATGTCGCCACCGCGCAACGACTCGAAGCGGCCCGGGCCGCGGCCGCGACGGCCGATGCCGAGGTGCGGCAGGCCGAAGCGGGCGTGCTGACCGCGAAGGCCGATCTTCAGGTGATCGAGGCGCAGGCGACCGAGGCCCGGGCGGTGGTCGCCGGCCTGACCGCCTCGCGCGACAAGGCACAGCACGATCTGGAAGACACGGTGCTGCGCGCGCCCGCCGACGGCGTCATCGGCAATCTCTCCGTGGCCGAGGGCGATTACGTCACGCCGGGCTCGCGGCTGCTCGCGGTGGTGCCGTTGAACCGGGTCTATGTCGAGGCGAACTTCAAGGAGACGCAGATCGAGAACCTCGTGCCCGGGACCGAGGTCGAGATCGAGATCGACGCCTTCCCCGACCGGTCCTTCGCGGGGACGGTGCAGGGCGTCTCGCCCGCTTCCGGCTCGGTCTTCAGCCTCCTTCCGCCCGAGAACGCGACCGGCAACTTCACCAAGGTCGTCCAGCGGCTCCCGGTCCGGATCGCGGTACCTCAGGAAGTCGCGGCCCAGGGCTGGCTCCGGCCCGGCCTCTCGGTGATCGCGATCGCCGACCCGCGCACCAATCCCGCCCCGTCCAGCGCGGCTGAGGCGCCGGACGGGCTCGACGGCGCGCGGATCTCGTCGAACCAGGCCCCAAACAAGGCCCCGGCGAACTGACGCCGGGGGTCCCGCCCCGATCCAGCGGCCCCGATCAGCGTCCCGGGCCAAAGAAGCGCAATCACGCTCGCGGCGAAGACCGGCCGGGCGGAAGGACCCATCATGGCGGAACCAGAGGAACAGGTATCGACCCGCAAGCTCATCGCCTTCTTCGCGCTGGTCTTCGGGATGTTCATGGCGATCCTCGACATCCAGATCGTCTCCTCCTCGCTGAGCGAGATCCAGGCGGGGCTTTCCGCCGCGCCCGACGAGGTGAGCTGGGTCCAGACGAGCTATCTGATCGCCGAGGTGATCATGATCCCGCTCTCGGGCTTTCTGGCCCGGGCGCTCTCGACGCGCGTCTTCTTCTCGATCTGCGCCGGCGGCTTCACCATCGCGAGCGTGCTCTGCGCCACCGCGACCAATCTCGAGCAGATGATCCTCTACCGCGCGCTGCAGGGCTTCATCGGCGGCGGCATGATCCCCTCGGCCTTCGCCGCCGCCTATACCGTGTTCCCGCGCTCGAAACAGCCGATGGTCATGGCGCTCGTCGGCCTGACCGTGACGCTCGCCCCCACCGTCGGCCCGACCGTGGGCGGCTATCTGACCGAGCTCTTCTCCTGGCACTGGCTTTTCCTCGTCAACGTCATCCCCGGGATCGCCGCGACGCTCATCGCCTGGACCATGGTGGATTTCGACGAGGCGGAACCGGGGCTGCTCCGCCGCTTCGACTTCATCGGCCTTCTCTTCATGGCGGTCTTTCTCGGCAGCCTCGAATACGTCGTCGAGGAAGGACAGAAGCACGACTGGTTCGAGGACCGCGGCATCGTGATCTTCACCGTGGTCACGGTGGTCTTCGGCGTCCTGTTCTTCTGGCGGGCCCTGACCGCGAAGACGCCGATCGTCGATCTCTCGGCCTTCACGGACCGCAACTTCGCGGTCGGCTCGATCCTCACCTTCGTGCTCGGCATCGGTCTTTACGGGCTCACCTATCTCTACCCGCTCTATCTCGCCTGGATACGCGGCTATACCGCGCTTCAGATCGGCGAGACGGTCTTCGTCACCGGCATCTTCATGTTCCTGACCGCGCCCATCGTCGGCGCGCTGATGCGCAAGGTCGACCCGCGCAAGCTGATCTTCGTTGGTCTCACCGGTTTCGCGCTCTCGTCCTTCGAACTGACACCGATCACGGCGGACTGGGCCTTCGGCGAGCTGTTCTTCCCGCAGGCGCTGCGCGGCGTGTCGCTGATGCTCTGCATGATCCCGATCAATCAGCTCGCGCTCGGAACGCTGCCGATGGACGGGATCAAGAACGCGAGCGGGCTCTTCAATCTGACGCGCAACCTCGGAGGCGCGGTTGGGCTCGCGGCGATCAATACCGTGCTTCAAAACCGAAGCGATGTGCATGTGGCACGGCTCGCCGAACATGTGCGCTGGGGCTCGGCGGTCGCCGAGAGCCGGCTCGCGGAAATCGCCGCCGGGCTCCGGCCCGCGCTCGGCAACCTCGCCGACGCGGCGGCGCTGCGCCAGATCAATGCGATGGTCGGGCAGCAGGCGCAGGTGATGGCCTTCGCGGATGTCTTCCTGGTGCTCGCGGTCCTCTTCGGCGCGATGGTCTTCCTGGTGCCGCTGGTGCAGAAGCCGCGCGACGGGGCGGGTGCTCCGGCGCATTGAGGGGCGCGGGGCCGGCCGGTCGCGGAGCCGCCCCCCGAAAGCCGCCTCCCGGAATGAAGGTGGGCCCGTCCGCGTCTCCGCGGGCGGGCCCTTCTCGGTTGGGTTTCGATCTCCAAGGCCTGAGGAAGGTCAGGACCGACGCATCCGTCAGTTGCTGAGGCTCAGGGCAATGAAGCGCGGACCGCTCTCGTGGTTCACGAGGAGCAGAATGGAGTTGCGGCCGGCACTCTCGGCGGCGTCGATCTCGTCGCGGAGATCCTTGACGCTGCCGATGTCGTCCTGGCCGGCCTTGGTGAGAACATCGCCTTCGCGAATGCCCTTCGAGAAGGCATCCGAGGAATCCTCGATCCCGATCACGACCAGCCCGGTCTCCGAACCGTCGAGTCCGTAGCGCTGACGCAGCTCGTCGTTGAGGGGCGCCACGGTCATGCCGAGTACCTGTCCTTCGTTCATCGGCGCCTCGCCGCGCGGGCTGTCGCCACTTCGCGCGGCCGCGAGCGTCGGTTCGTCCTCGAGCTTGCCGATGGACACGGTGAGCGTCTCCTCGCCACCGTCCCGATAGACGACGACAGGGACATCGGTGCCGGCCGCGGTGTCGGCGACGACGCGGACCAGTTCGCGCGTGTCGTCGATCTCCTCGCCGCCGAAGCTGAGGATCACGTCGCCCGGCCGCATCCCGGCCTCCCGCGCCGGACCCTCGGGCACTTCGGTGACGAGCGCGCCGCGCGATTCGCCGAGACCGAGCGCGTTCGCGGCCTCGGGATCGACGTTCTGGATCCGGACGCCGAGCCAGCCGCGGCGGGTCTCGCCATAGTTCCTGAGCTGGTCCACCACCTGGCTCACCACCGCCGAGGACATCGCGAAGCCGATGCCGATCGAGCCGCCATTCGGCGACAGGATCGCCGTGTTGACGCCGATGACCTCGCCCTGCGTGTTGAAGAGCGGACCGCCCGAATTGCCGCGGTTGATCGCGGCGTCGGTCTGGATGAAGTCGTCGTAGGAACCCTGCAGCGTGCGGTTGCGCGCCGAGACGATACCGGCGGAAACCGAGAAGCCCTGGCCGAGCGGATTGCCGATCGCCACCACCCAGTCACCGACGCGCATCCGGTCGCTGTCGCCGAAGCTGACGAAGGGCAGCGGGTCCGGGCTCTCGATCTTGAGGAGCGCCACATCGGTGCGGGCATCGGTTCCGACGACCTCCGCCTCGTGCGAGGTGCCGTCGATAAACTCGACCCGGATCTCGTCGGCGCCGTCGATCACGTGGTTGTTCGTGACGATGTAGCCGTCCTCGGAAATGATGAAGCCGGAGCCGAGCGCGGTCGAGCGCTCCGGGCCACGGGGCGAAGGCATGCCCGGGCCGTTGCGCTCCATGAAATCGCGGAAGAACTCCTCGAAGGGCGAGCCTTCGGGCAGGATCGGTCGCGGCCCCCGGTCGACCTGGGGCACGCGGGTCGTCGTCGTGATATCCACCACCGCGGGGCTGAGCTTCTCGGCGAGATCGGCGAAGCTTCCGGGCATCGTGCCTGCCGCGGGCGCCTGCGCGAAGGCGGGCATCGCCCCGGTCGTGCTCAGCGTCAGCATCACGGCCAGTCCGATCGAGGCGAGGGCCTTACCCGGGCCGCCCGCGGCGAACCGCCGACGGGTCGAAGGCATGCTGGCCTGGGTATCGTGCGGGCTGTTCAACTTTCTACCTCCTCGATCTCTCGCGCCGCGCCCCAACGTCGAGATCGCCGTTTCGAGCTTCCGGACCGCTGTCGCGGGGCACTGCTTCGGGCGTCAGTAGAAGTCATTGGGGTCCGACCGCAAGTCACGCCTTTGTGCCGTCACGCGGCTGTTACGGTGCTGGCGGTGGAATATTGCGACTTCGTTTACACGGCGGCCCGGCCGTCGCGCTCCAGATGGCGCTTCGTCTCACCGGCACCCAGGGTGGCGTTTCGCCTCACGGGGACCCGTCAGCCATGCGCCAGCCACATCAGCACGACGCCGAGTGCCACCACCGCCAGACCGAGCTCGCGGCGGCGCGCGGCGTCGAGGCGCGACAGGAGTTCCAGCACCGCGCCGAGATGGCGCGGTGCGAGGGCGAGGACCAGCCCCTCGAGCACGGCGGTGACGCCGAGCCCCCAGAGAATGAGTTCCAGCGGCGATCCGAGCATTGCCCTCAGTTACCCGACGAAGCCGTCGCCGCCTCGGCCGGCGCGTCGCCTGCGTTCGATTCCGCGTCCGGCGGCGCGGCGGCGGGATCGGCTTCCTCCTCCGGCGGCAGCGTCGAGCGCAGCGGCGCGACGCGGGGCGAGTCGAGATAGTTGAAGAACTCGCCGTCCGGTCCGAGGACCACGGTGGTGTTCTCACCCTTCAGCGCGTTGCGATAGGCATCCATCGACCGCATGAAGGCGAAGAACTCCTGGTCCGCCGAATAGGCCTCGGCGAGGATGCGGTTGCGTTCGGCATCGGCCTCGCCTCGGACGATATTCGCATCGCGATCCGCCTCGGAGACGATCTCGAGCGCCGTGCGGTCGGCCTGGGCGCGGGTACGCTGCGCCGCCTCCTGGCCTCGCGCGCGCTCGTCGGTCGCCTCGCGCACGCGCTCGGCCTGCATGCGCTCGAAGGTCGCCTGAAGGTTCTCCTCCGGCAGGTCGGCGCGCTTCAGCCGCACGTCGATCACATCGACGCCGAGCGCCACCGCCTCGGCGCGGGCCTCGTCGCGGATACGGTTCATGAGGCCCACGCGGTCGGCCGAGAGCACCGTCTCGGACCGGACCGAACCGAGCGCCTCACGGACATTCGCGGTCAGGATCGCCTGCAGCCGCTGCGTCGCCGCCGTCATGCCGCCCGCGCCCACCGCGCGCCGGAACTGCTGCACATCGGCGATGCGCCAGCGGGCGAAGGCGTCGACGATCAGCCGGCGCTCGTCGAGCGGCGTCACTTCGAGCCGGTCGGTCTCGAGCCCCTGGATGCGCGAGTCGTAGTAGGCCACGTTCTGGATGAACGGGATCTTGACCGCGAGCCCGGGCTCGTTCTTGACGGCCTTCACCTGACCGAACTGCAGCACCATCGCCCGTTCCCGCTCGTCCACGGTGAAGAAGGTGTTCATGGCGATGAAGACAAGCGCGAGAACGATCGCGATCAGGAAGGGAACGCGCATCATTGCTGGGTCTCCCGCGGCTGCGGCTGGCGGAGTTCATTGAGCGGCAGATAGGGAACGAGACCGTTGCCCGCCTGTTCGGTATCCATCAGGAACATCTGCACGTCGCCGAGAACCTGCTCCATGGTTTCGAGATAGAGCCGTTCGCGCGTCACCTCGGGCGCCTTCACGTATTGCGCCTGAACGGCGGTGAAGCGGCTCGCCTCACCGGTCGCGGCGTTCACCACCTGCGCGCGGTAGCCCTCGGCCTCCTGCAGCGTCTGCGCCGACTGGCCACGCGCGCCGGCCAGCGCCCGGTTCGCATAGGCATCCGCCTGGTTCTGCAGCGTCGAGCGCTCCTGCCGCGCCGCCTGCACGTCGCGGAAGGCGTCGATCACCTCGGCCGGCGGATCGGCGCGGTCGAAGTTCAGCCGGATGATGTTCACGCCGGAGCCGTATTCGTCGAGCGTGCCCTGGATGATCTCGCGGACCTCCTGCGCGATGATGCCGCGGTCGCGGTTGAGGATCGGCGACAGTTCGGAACGCGAGATCACCTCGCGCATCGCCGATTCCGACACCGCCTGGATGGTCGAAGCCGGGTTCGACAGGTTGAAGAGATATTGCGCCGGGTCGCGAACGTTCCAGACGACGCCGAAGGAGATGTCGACGATGTTCTCGTCCCCCGTCAGCATCAGCCCGTCGCGCGCGCCGCGGCCGGCGTTGCCGCCGATGTCCTCGGTGTTCTCGCGCGTCACCTGGATGATCTCGTGGGTCACGATCGGCCACGGTGCGAAGTTGAGGCCGGGATCGCCGATGCAGTCGCCCCGGCACTGGCCGAAGGTCAGTTCGACCGACTGTTCCTCGGGCCGGACCTGGTAGAAGGACATGAAGAGCCAGAGAATCACCGCGAGGCCAGCGCCGACCATGAGGAGCGAGCCGGTGCTCTGGCCCCCACCGCCTCCGCCGCCTCCGCCGGAGCCGCGCTGCCCGCGGCCGCCCATCAGGATGCGCAGCTGCTCCTGCCCCTTGCGCACGATCTCGTCGATGTCGGGCACCTGTCCCGGGCCGCCGCGATTTCCGCCTTTGTCGCCCCGGTTGTCGTTGCCGCCGCCGGAATCCCAGGGGCCACGTCCGCCGCCCTTGCCATCGCCGTCCTTGCCGCCACCGCCGCCCCAGGGACCGCCGTTGTTGCTATAGGGCATCCCGCCTCCTCTCATTCCCGTGCGCTCGCTGACAGCTGTTCGCTGCCGGCGACGAATTCAAGTGTGTCCCGTGTTCCGCCCCGGCACTCACGCGGCCGGGGTCCTCTCGGGGGCCATCGCCGGGCTCGCCACCGGGGCCCCCACCGGGGTCCTCATCGTCACGAGTTCCTCGGCGGCCGTCGGATGAACCGCGATCGTGCGGTCGAAATCCTCCTTGGTGGCGCCCATCCGGATCGCCACCGCCGCGAGCTGGATCATCTCGCCCGCGCCGTGGCCGACGATATGACAGCCGAGAACCTTCCGGCCCTCGCCGACCACGAGCTTCATCAGCATCCTCTCGTCCCGGCCGGCGAGAATGTTCAGCATCGGCCGGAACGTCGCGCGATAGATCTCCACCGGGGCCCGCGCGCGGGCCTCCGCCTCGGTCAGCCCCACGGTGCCGACCTCGGGCTGGGTGAAGACCGCCGTCGGGATCAGCACGTGTTCGGGCTTCACGGCGAGGCCGCCGAAAACCGTCTCGGCGAAGGCCTGACCCTCGCGGATCGCGATCGGCGTCAGTTCCGCCCGCCCCGTCACGTCGCCCGCGGCGTAGATCGAGGGCACGGCCGTCTGCGACCATTCGTCGACGACGACATGCCCCTTCTTGCTCACCCCGACCCCGAGGCTTTCGAGGCCGAGCCCCGCGGTGGTCGGACGCCGGCCGGTGGCGCAGAGCACGAGGTCGGTCTCGATCTCGCCGCCCCGGTCGAGCGTAACCGCGATCGCACCGTTTCCGGGCCGGGCGAGCGCGGCGAGATCGGTTCCGGTCCAGATATCGATGCCTCGGGCGCGCATCGCCTCCTCAACGTGAAGCCGCACATCGTCGTCGAAGCCGCGCAGGATGCGCTCGCCGCGGTAAAGCTGGGTCACTTCGACGCCGAGTCCGTTCAGGATACCCGCGAATTCGCAGGCGACATAGCCGCCGCCGACCACGATCGCGCGACGGGGCAGCGCCTCGAGCTCGAACATGTCGTTCGAGGTCACCGCGAGTTCCGCGCCTGGGATGTCGGGCACGAAGGGCGCCCCGCCGACGGCGATCAGGATATGCGCCGCCGAGATCTCGCGCCCGCTCGCGAGACGCACGCGATGCGGATCGACGACCGTCGCGCGCTCCCGGAAGACCTGGGCCTCGGCGCGGGAGAGCACGCCCTGGTAGATGCCTTCGAGCCGCGCGATCTCGCGATCCTTCGCCGCCTTGAAGCGCGGCCAGTCGAACCGGGCCGGGCCGAGGTCCCAGCCGTAACCCGCCGCGTCCTCGATCATCTCCGAGAAGCCGCTCGCATAGACCATGAGCTTCTTCGGGACGCAGCCCCGGATCACGCAGGTCCCGCCGAAACGGTATTCCTCCGCGACCGCGACCCGCGCGCCATGCTCCGCCGCGACGCGGGAAGCCCTGACGCCGGCGGACCCCGCGCCGATCACGAAGAGATCGACGTCGAAATCGCTCATGCGTCCTCGTCCCGCATCAGGTCGATCTCGCGCGGGTCGGGCGCGGCGTCGATGCGGCGCAGGATCTCGGCGGTGCCGTCGGCGCGGCCGAGCGCCACGCAATCGGCCATGTCGATGAAGAGCCCGTGCTCGATGACGCCGGTGACGCCGTCGAGCCGGCGTGCAAGTTCGGCCGCGTCCGGAATCGAGCCGAGCGCGAGATCGAGCACATGGTTGCCCTCGTCGGTCAGCACCGGCTCGCCATCCCGCTCGCGCCGCGTGATCGCCGCGCGGCCGAGGTCGAGGTCTTCGAGCACCCGCGCGATCGCGGCCCGTGTCGCAAGGCTCCCGAAGGCCGCGACTTCGACCGGGAGCGGGAAGGCGCCGAGCCGCGAGACCCGCTTGGTCTCGTCGGCGATCACCACGAAGCGTTTCGCCGCCTTCGCGACGATCTTCTCGCGAAAATGCGCGCCCCCGCCGCCCTTGATGAGACCGAGCCGCGGGTCGAATTCATCCGTTCCGTCGATCGCGAGATCGAGCGGCCCCGCTTCGTCCAGCGTCGAGAGCGCGAGCCCAACCTCGCGCGCGAGCGCCGCCGTCGCCTCCGAGGTTGGCACGCAGGTGACCTTGATACCGGTTTCCGAGACCTTCTCGGCGAGCAGGCGCACGAGCCAGCTCGCCGTCGATCCCGAGCCGATCCCGAGCTTCATCCCGTCCGAGACGCTTTCGAGGGCGAGGACGGCGGCGGCGCGTTTCGCGGCGTCGGCGGCGGAAAGGGACATGGGAAAACTCCGGGCGCGGCGATTGGAATGGTCGGGAGTTATAGGAGCAAAGTCGGGCGACCGAAAGGCGATATGCCACCCGAACCTTCGAGACGCGGGCATTTTCGCGGACATGCCGCACGCGACCTGATCGCTCCGGAGTCCGCCACCGACATGCCCGCCAGCCGAGGTCCGGCGCGCGGCCCGGCACGACTCCGCTTCCGACAGCGAAGGCGCCGCCCGGTTGGACTTCGCCGATGGCCGCTGCTAAGTTCGCCGCCGCTGAACCGCCAGCAGTTTTCGCGAGCCTCCATGGTGCGGGGATGGAACAAGAGCCGACGATGGACAGCGACTCCGGTGGCACGATGAGCCGCGCGGAGCGCGGTGAGCTGAAATGCGCGCAGGTGCTCGCGGGCGCGCGCCGGGTCTTTCTCAGCGACGGATACGAAGGCGCGAGCGTCGATGAGATCGCGCGCGAGGCGGGCATCTCGAAGGCCACGCTCTACCGGCACTTTCCCGACAAGGCGGCGCTCTTCAGCGCGGTTCTGGCCGAGGAATGCCGGACGCAGGCGGGACTGCACCCGGAACTCTGCTACCACGACCGGCCGATCGCGGATTTCCTGCTCGACCTCGCACGCGACGTGCTGAACTTCAGCCTCGGCGAGTTCGGCCAGAGCATCTACCGGATCGCGGTCGCCGAGACGGTGCGCTTCCCCGATATCGGCAAGACCTTCTATGACACCGGCAGCGAGTTGAACCGGGTCCGTCTCGCCCCGGCGCTCGAACTCGCGGTCGAGCGGGGCGAACTCGTGGCGCTGGACCCCGATTACGCCGCCCATGTCTTCTACGGGATCTGCAAGGCGGACCTCTTCATCCGCGGCCTGCTCCGGATCGGCGACCCTCCGGCCCCGGAGGAGATCGAAGCCCATGCGCGGCGTTCGGTCGAGACTTTCCTGCGCGCCTTCGGCAAGCACGACTGAGCCGGACCGGGGAGCGGTCAGGCCATCCGGCGGGCGACTTCGCCGAGATAGCGCGCCGGCAGGATCAGAAGGACCGGACCTCCGGTGAACCGCGCCTCCAGCATGCCGCCGAGCGCGGCGTTAGATGTCCCGATCCGCCCGGCCGGCGCGAGATCGAGATCCGTCACCGGCCAGCGGAGCCCCGCGGAATGCGTGCCCCGTGCCGGCCCCATCGGAAAGAGCGACACCCGGTCTCCCGCCTCCGCGGTGAGGCTTATCCCCGCCTCCGGAACGCGCAGGCAGATGTCGCGCTCGCCGATCAGGATCAGGGGCTCGCCGGGATGTTTCGCCAGCGCGTTCAGCGCCGCGAGTTCATGATCGACCTGGCCGCCGAGAAACCCCACCCCGAGATAGAGCGGCGCCTCGACCGAATAGAGGCATTTCTCCAGATCGGTGCTCTCCTGCTCGTCGATCCGGTGGACGGGTACGCCGCGCGCTTCGATCGCCCGCCGGTCCGCGAGCGAATCGATGTCGCCGATCACCGCGCGAAGCTCATGGCCCGCGGGCAGCGCCAGATCCGCGCCGCCATCCGCCGCGTAGACCTCGGGTGCGAGGCCGAGCGCGGCGGCGAGCGCGGCGGCGGGGGCCGGCCCGCCGCCGATCAGCGTGACCGGACCCTCGGCGCGATAGAGGACCCGGCTCAGTTCCAGTCCCTGATGACGACCGCAGAGACGCTGTTCTTCGGCGAGCCGTCGATCAGCTTGTCGGAATAGGTGAGATAGACCAGCGCGTTCCGGCTCTCGTCGCGGAAGCGGACCACCTGTATCCGCTTGAACAGGATCGAGGCGCGCTGGCTGAAGACCTCCTCGCCGTCGCGCAACTCCTCGCGGAACCGGACCGGGCCGGTCTGCTGGCAATTGATCGAGGCATCCGACGTATCCTCGGCGATGCCGAGCGAGCCCCGGATGCCGCCGGTGCGGGCGCGGCTGATGAAGCAGCTCACCCCCTCCACCTTGGGGTCGTCGAATGCCTCCACGACGATCTTGTGGTTCGCGCCGAGGATCTTGATCGCCGTCGTCACCTCGCCGATCTCCTCGGCCCGGGCGAGCCCGGCGGCGCCCACGATCATACCCAAGCCCAGAATCCAGGCGCTGCGCGACATCGCCGACCTCCCAGTTGATACCCGCGAGCGAAGAGATAGCGCGGCCACGCGGCGGGGAAAAGACGGCGCGGGGTCACGCCGGCGCAGCGCCCCCCGGGTCAGGCCCGGCACGCGCCGACGGCGGCCGGGCCGCGGATGGTCAGGCCGCGGCCTGGGAGGAACGCGGCTCGTAGCCGAAAAGCTCGATCTCCCTGGCGCAGAGCCCCCGGATGATCGCCTCCTCCTCGGGTCCGATCACGCTCTCGGGGCTTTCCGTCTTCGGCCGGAAACTGCCCTTGGCGTTGATGCGCGCCATGTCGTCGTGCAGATTGTGGTCGAGGCCGATACGCTCGCTCACGCGTGCGAGATCCTGCTCCCGATGCTCGTAGCGCACCACGTCATCGACCAGCAGCCTGTCGCCGGCGGTATAGGTCAGCCAGTTCTCGTTCACATAATCCGCGCGGTAGCGCATGAAGGAATTGATGTCAGTCACCCCCCAGACCGTCCGGAACTGCGGCCGCGCCTTCATGGTCCAGTGATACCGGCTCACCATCCGGTCGAACGGATTCCGCACGATGGTGAACTTGAAATACTCGTTCCAGACCTTCTCGCCGAGCCTCCGCCGCGCATCGACGGCGCGCATGTGCTCGGTGTAAGCGGCCGGGCGCTCGCGCCGGATGAAACGCGCGTAGTAATGCCCCGGGCGATAGTCGGAGAGCGGCAGATGGTGGTTGCGCGCGCCGCCGCCGGATGATGCGACCCGCTCGGCCTCGTCCCCGGCGATCGGGGTCAGGATGTCCTCGGCGCCGCAGTATTTCGACAGGGCGATCTCCAGGGAAGTGCCCGCGGTCTTGTGCGTTTTCAGAAAGATGAACTTCCGCGAATGCGATACAATCATACCAATGCCCCCTCGCTTCGGCACGACTATGCCGGGGAACCCCGTGCGACCGGTAGAAGAAAGTCAACCTTCCGTTAACTTTCCGTTTTCGCGTGGCCGAGGCGCACCCCCTTCAGGAAATCGACGGCGATCTCGCGTTCCTCCGCGAGCACCTCGGCGACCCGGGCGGCGGGAAAGCCGCCCGCGACGGCGCGTCGCGCCGCGAGCGCCAGCCCCTCGGGACTGGTCCGCGACTTGTCGAGCGCGAAATAGAAGTCCTCAAGGCCGAATCGCGCCGCGATCTCCGCGTTCTTGGTGGGATAGCCCATCGTCGGCTTGCGCGCGTCGAGCAGGATCAGCGGGGTCAGATTCCGGAGCGCGAAAAGACATGCATGCATCCGGTCGGAAACCACCAGATCGAAACAGCCAAAGGCCGCCGCCCATTCGAGCGGCGAAAGATCGGCCTCGGACAGATCGAGCTCGACCCCCGGCGTCGCGAAGGACAGAGCCACGGTCTGGAACCCCTGCTCGGCCAGCTGCGGCACCAGACCCGCGACCTTCGGATTGCGTCCCGCGAGGATCGCGACGCGGGGACGCTCGAAATCGACGCCGAGCCGCTCGAGCAGGGGCCGGACCTCGTCCCGCGCGAAGGGAAGCAGGTCATAGCCGAGCACCGGATCGGGCACGCGCAGGCTCCGCGCCACCGCGTCGGGCGCGATGGCCTTGATGAAGGCGCGCGTCCGCTCGTCACGGTAGCCGATCGCCGACATGCCCCTCAGCCGCCGTGCGATCTGCCACCTGCGGAAGAACGGAATCCCGCGCCAGTCGGTCTTCGTGCCCACCGTCGCGGCATAGGCGAAGCGGTGGCCGACGCTCGCATCCGGCCAGTAGGCGTTCGGAAAGGCGGGCACATGCGGATCGTCCTGCGCCCGTATCAGACCCCTGAGCCGCGGGCGATAGGCGATCTTCCAGACTTCCTCGCTCCCGACCAGCACCGCGTCGTAGCGTTCGCGCGCGTAGGCCCAGGCCGCGCGTGGATCGTCGATGAAGCGGGACGAACTGAGCGGCAGCACCGATTCGCGGAACGCCGCGATCGCACGCTTGCGCGCGTTGCTCGGCGGTCCGAACCGGGGTTCGTCCTGTACGCGGTGCCTGTGGTCGACGATCTCCGCCGCCTGCCCCGTCACCTCCTGGACCAGAAGCGCGAGCGCCAGCGCCTGCAGGACCGAGCCCTCGCTGTAGCCTGTATGGATCGTGAAGATTCCGATGGTCATGCGGCTCCCCGCGCGTTGCGTCGTCTCGACGCTCCCGCGCCGTCCCCGCGGGGCATCCCGCGAGGATGTCGGAATGGCGCTACCCGCGCCGGTCGATGCCCGTGGCATCGGAGGCGGCGTCGGCTGGCGCGTCGGCCCGCGCGCCCGGCTCGGCGCCCGGCTCCGCCTCGGGATCGGGTCGTCCGATCCCGGTGAAGATCATCCTGAACGGCAGCGCCCAGACGATCCCGAGCGCCACATAGATCACGAATTCGACCAGGATGCCCGGCCGGTCGAAGAGCGCGATGACGCTGACCGCCGCGACGATGTAGAGCGGCAGACCCACGAGGAGGATCACCAGTGCCCAGCGCCGGCGCGCGCGGTAGCTCAGCCCGCTCATCCGGCGAAGGGGTCGGTGACGAGGATCGTGTCGTCCCGCTCGGGACTGGTCGAAAGCAGTGCGACGGGGCAGCGGATCAGCTCCTCGATCCGGCGGACGTATTTGATCGCCTGCGCCGGGAGATCCGCCCAGGAGCGCGCGCCCGCCGTGGTCTCGGACCAGCCCTCCATCTCCTCGAAGATCGGCGTCACCCGGGACTGCTGCGCCGCCGCCATCGGCAGATGGTCGATGCGCTTGCCGTCGAGTTCATAGGCGACGCAGATTTTCAAGGTCTCGAACCCGTCGAGCACGTCGAGCTTGGTGAGCGCGATGCCCTTCACCCCGCTCGTCACGCAGGTCTGGCGCACCAGCACCGAATCGAACCAGCCGCAGCGCCGCTTGCGCCCGGTGACGGTGCCGAATTCATGCCCGCGCTCGCCCAGCCGCTGGCCATCGGCGTCGTTGAGCTCGGCCGGGAACGGCCCCTCGCCGACGCGGGTCGTATAGGCCTTGACGATGCCAAGCACGAAATCGACCGCGCCCGGCCCCATGCCAGTTCCCGCCGCCGCCGCGCCCGCCACCGTGTTCGACGAGGTGACATAGGGATAAGTCCCGAAATCGATGTCGAGCAGCGAGCCCTGTGCCCCTTCGAAGAGAATGCGTTTGCCCCGGCGGCGCATCGTGTCGAGCACGCGCCAGACCGGCGAGGCATAGGCGAGCACCTTCGGCGCGACATCGAGCAGTTGCGCGCGCAACGCGTCGCGATCCACCGGCTCGGCGCCGAGCCCGGCGCGGAGCGCGTCGTGATGCGCGAGCAGCCGGTCGAGCCGCATGTCGAGCGTCGCCTCGTCGCCGAGATCCGCGACCCGGATCGCACGGCGCCCGACCTTGTCCTCATAAGCGGGGCCGATGCCGCGCCCCGTTGTGCCGATCTTCGCCGCCCCCGCCGCTTCCTCGCGGATCCGGTCGAGATCCTGGTGCAGCGGCAGGATGAGCGGCGTGTTCTCGGCGATCAAGAGCGACTTGCCGGTGATCTCCACCCCCTGCCCGGTCAGCTTCTCGACTTCCGCGAGCAGCGCCCAGGGGTCGAGCACGACCCCGTTGCCGATGACCGAGAGCTTGCCCGGCCGCACGATACCGGAGGGCAGCAGCGAGAGCTTGAAGACCTTGCCGTCGATGACGAGCGTATGGCCCGCGTTATGGCCGCCCTGGAACCGGGCGATCACATCGGCCCGCTCGCTGAGCCAGTCGACGATCTTGCCCTTGCCCTCGTCGCCCCACTGGGCGCCGACTACCGCGACATTGGCCATGCACGAGATCCTTTCTCCGAACGGAAGCCGCGGGCGTTATACCGACGGGACACGCGGCCCGGAACCGCTAAATCACCTTCGGCGAACCAAGGATGAAACGCGGAGTAATCCCCGATCGGCATCTGGCGGTTCCGGGCGCCGCTGTTTCGCGGCCAGGGTCGCACCGACCTGCGAGCTGGGCGCGGTGCTGGTCGCGGTCTTCGGCGTGAACCTCCCCGGCGGGCGGCCGGTGCCGGCGAGCCGGGGCGGCACCGGCTTGGATGGCTCTCGGCGCGTCCCTCATCGGCCGGCGACGGGGAAGGCGCGAGGCTTGCGGATTCCAGCCTCGCGCCAGCGTTTTCGCGCGCACCGTCACGGGCGCGCCCGCCGGTCAGAATGCCAGCGCCTTGGCGTGACGGATCTGCGGCAGCGAGGCGATCTCGGTGAGCGCCTCCTCGGCGATCCCCTCGTCGACGCCGATCAGCGCCAGCGCCTCGCCGCTCTTCTCGGCCCGGCCGAGCGCGAAGGTCGCGATATTGACCCCGAGCGCACCGAGCTTGGTCCCGAGCGCGCCGATATAGCCCGGCTCGTCGGTGTTGGTGGTGTAGAGCATGTGGCGCATCGGCTCGGCCTCGAGGTTGATCCCCTTGATCTGGATGAACCTCGGCTTGCCGTCGGAATAGATCGTGCCGGCGACCGAGCGCGTCATCGTCTCGGTGGTCACGATGAGCCGGATGTAGGAGCCGAAGGCGCCCTGCGAATCCTTGCGGCTCTCGGTGACGTGGATGCCGCGCTCGCGCGCCACGAAGGGCGCGGAGACCATGTTGACGCCGCCCTCGCCCACCAGCGGCCGCAGGAGCCCGGCCGAGAGCGCCGCGGTCAGGGGCTTGAGGTTCAGATCGCCGACCTCGCCCACGTATTCGATCTCGATCTCCTCGATCGGGTCCTCGGTCACCTGCCCCGCGAAGCTCCCGAGCGTCTCGGCGAGCGTGACCCAGGGCTTCAGCACCGGCGCTTCCTCGGCGGTGACCGAGGGCGCGTTCAGCGCGTTCGAGACCGCGCCGTTCATCAGATAGTCCGACATCTGCTCGGCCACCTGAAGCGCGACATTCTCCTGCGCCTCGCTGGTCGAGGCGCCGAGATGCGGCGTGCAGACCACGTTCGGCGCGTCGAAGAGCGGGTTCTCCACCGCCGGCTCGACCGAGAAGACGTCGAAGGCCGCGCCCGCCAGATGGCCCGATTTCAGCGCCTCCGCGACCGCCGCCTCGTCGACGAGGCCGCCGCGGGCGCAGTTGATGAGCCGCGCGCCCTTCTTCATCTTCCCGACCCGCTCGGCGGAGATGATGTTCGCGGTCTTGTCGGTCTTCGGCACATGCAGCGTCACGAAATCGGCGCGGGCGAGCAGGTCCTCGACATCCTCGATCCGCTCGATCCCGAGCGACTGGGCGCGCTCCGCCGACAGGAACGGATCATAGGCGATGACCTTCATCCGGAGCCCGATCGCGCGCGCGGCGACGACCGAGCCGATGTTGCCGGCGCCGATGAGCCCGAGCGTCTTGCCGGTGATCTCGACGCCCATGAACTTCGACTTCTCCCACTTGCCGGCGCGGGTCGAGGCGTCGGCGGCGGGGATCTGGCGGGCGACGGCGAACATCATCGCGATCGCGTGCTCGGCGGTGGTTATCGAATTGCCGAAGGGCGTGTTCATCACCACGATCCCCTTGGCCGAGGCCGCCGGGATATCGACATTGTCGACGCCGATGCCGGCGCGGCCGATGACCTTCAGGTTCGTCGCCTTCGCGATCAGATCGGCGGTCACCTTGGTCGCGGAGCGGATCGCGAGACCGTCGTAGTTCCCGATGATCTCGGCGAGTTTCTCCGGGTCCTTGCCGAGCTTCGGCTGGAAGTCGACCTCGACGCCGGCGTCCTTGAAGATCTGAACGGCGGCATCCGAAAGAGCGTCTGAAATAAGTACCTTGGGCATGGTTTTTAATCCTGCCTGTGAGCCTCGCGGCCCATGCTGCATGTGTGAGGATGGGCGGAGATCCCCCTGGAGATCCCCGGAAATGTTCAGAGCTTCGCGCGTAGCTCGGCGAAGGCCCAGTCGAGCCAGGGCGTCAGCGCCTCGATGTCGGAGGTATCGACCGTGGTGCCGCACCAGATCCGGAGACCCGCCGGCGCGTCGCGGTATCCACCGATGTCGTAGGCCGCTTCCTCGGTTTCGAGAAGCTTCGTGAGCTTCTTCACGAAATCCCGCTGGCCCGCGTCATCGAGCGCGGCGACCACCGGATCGGTGATCCTGAGACAGACGGAGGTGTTCGACCGCGCCGCCGGCTCGGCGACGAGATTCTCCACCCAGCCGGTCCGGTCGACCCAGGCCTGGAGCGCGGCGGCGTTCGCGTCCGCGCGCGCCCGCGTCGCATCGAGACCGCCGAGCCCTTCCATCCAGCCGAGCGCGTCGACGCAATCGGCGACGCAGAGCATCGAGGGCGTGTTGATCGTCTCGCCCTTGAAGATGCCCTCGATCAGCTTGCCGCCCTTGGTCATGCGGAAAATCTTCGGCAACGGCCGATCCGGCGTGAAGCTCACCAGCCGCTCGACCGCGCGGGGGCTCAGGATCAGGATGCCATGCGCGCCCTCGCCGCCCATCGCCTTCTGCCAGGAGAAGGTGACGACATCGAGCCTGGTCCAGTCGAGATCCTGCGCGAAGGCGGCGGAGGTCGCGTCGCAGAAAGTCAGCCCCTCGCGGTCGGCCGCGATCCAGTCCGCGTTCGGGACGCGCGCGCCCGAGGTGGTGCCGTTCCAGGTGAAACAGATGTCCGCGTCCTTCCGGACCTGCGCGAGATCGGGCAGTTCGCCGTAGCCGGCGGTGATCACGCGGCAATCGTCGAGCCTCAGCTGCTTGGTCGCATCCGTCGCCCAGCCCTGACCGAAGCTTTCCCAGACCAGCATGTCCACCGGCCGCGCGCCAAGCATCGACCACATCGCCATCTCGAAGGCGCCGGTGTCGGAGGCGGGAACGATGCCGACCCTGTAATCGGCGGGCACGCCGAGCAGGGCGGCGGTGCGGTCGATCGCATCCTTGAGCTGCGCCTTCGGACCCGCGGCGCGGTGCGAGCGGCCGAGGAAGGCGAGTTTCGCGACGCCCTCGGCGGTCCAGCCCGGACGTTTCGGACAGGGGCCGGAGGAGAACTCCGGACGCGCGGGTTTGGTGGCAGGTTTCTGGGGGGCGACGAGAGTCGCCTCGGACGTATGGCTCATCAGGCCAGCTCCGTCGGTCAGGGTGATATTCCTGAGCCCGCCCCGCTCACCCTGGTCCGGGGACGCGCCCGCCGACGCGGATACGCGAATTCCGACGATCTGCCAAGATGGAATCACGGGATGGAATCACCGGATGAATCACGGGGCCAATCCGACGCGCGTTCCGCGTTCAGGAGCGCCCCGCCGCCGAGTCGTGGTCGATCTCGTAGATCGACTGCACGCCCACGAACCCGTCCCCGTGGTCTCTGAGCCGCACGACCTCGGCCAGCCGGAGCGGCTCCGGAAAGGCGAGCGCGCCCTTGAGGATGGCAACGCGGTGCCGCCCATGCTTCTCGACCGTCATTCCGCTCGACCGCCCGAGAAACTCGACCGGATCGACCGCGACGCCCCTATCCCGGATCTCTATCAGATCCTTGCCGAAGGCTTCGTTTTGACGCGGATTCGACATGAACTGGATCCGCCCGACGCCGCCCGGCCTGAGGACCCTGCTGACCTCCCGAAGCGCGTTCAGCTTGTCGGTGATGAAAAGCCAGCTGGCCTGGGACACGACGAGATCGAACTTGCGGTCCTTGAACGGCAGCCTGACGGCCGCGTCCGCGAACCGGATGGTGATGCCCTCGGCGCATTCCACCGGAATTCCGGCCTTCCGGGCGTTGAGGACCAGCATGTCCGGCGTGCCGTCCACCGGTCGCCGGTTGACACCGTACAATGCCACCCGGTCACCATGCTTCTGGGCGATCTCGAGCAGAACCGAGCCGAATCCGCATCCGATCTCGAGGATCGACGCGCGCTTCTTCCTGGAAAGGATGCGCTCGATCTTCCGGTCGACCGCGCCGACCCGCTTCTCGAGCGCGTCGAGCCCCCGCCCCCTGTAGGAAAACCGCTCGTCGTAGACCTTCAGCGCCCGTTCGTGATTCAACGCGCTCTCTCCGTTATCCGCCCCGATCGGTCGCGGAAGCTAGCACCCGCCCCGAGAGAGCGCCAGTCATCGATACACGTTCCAGCTGACGCCCCCTCCTCGTCGGGATAACGGGAAATCCGCGAAGCCAGGCGCCGGATATCAGTCCCGCCACCAGACCTCGGGCAACCAGCCGATCCAGTCGCCGTAGACCGGCAGGCGTTCGGGATAATGAAGCGCCGCGTCGTGGGCGACGAAGCTTCTGTCCGCGAACCAGAAGGGGATCACGTAGCGCCCGGTGGTGAGCACGCGATCGAGCGCCTGGACGGCGGCGGTGAATTCGCCGGGATCGCGGGTCGCGAGCATCGCCGCGATCATCGCCTCCGCCGCCGGGCTGTCGATCCCCGGGTAGTTGCGCGTCCCCGGCGTCGTCACCCCGGCGCGGCCCCAATAGAGCATCTGCTCGTTGCCGGGGCTGAGCGTCATGTTCCAGGTATTGACGATCATGTCGTAGTCGTAGTCGTTCTTGCGCTCGTTGTACTGCGCCTGGTCGATGAGCGTGATCCGCGCGTCGATGCCAAGCTGGCGCAGCGAATCGCGGAAGAGCCCGGCGGCGACTTCGCTCTGCGCGCCGGACAGCAGGATCTCGAATCGGAACGGCGCCCCCTCGGCGTTCACGAGCACCCCGTCCCGCACGGTCCAGCCGGCGGCTTTCAGTTCCGACGCCGCCACCCGCATGTTGCGCCGGTTCCGCGCCGAGCCATCGGAGATCGGCAGCGCATAGGCGTCGAGCGCGTCCGGCGCGAGATCCGCCGCGAAGGGCGCCAGCAGATCCCGCGTCCTGCCTTCCGCCGGCCCCTGCCCCATGCCAAGCTCCGAATTGGCGAAATAGCTCGTGCGCCGCGGCATCGGCCCGCCGTTCACCGTCTGGCTGATGAATTCGTAGTTGAAGGCGTGGAGCAGCGCGTCCCGCACCCGCCGATCGGCAAAAATCGGCCGACGGGTGTTGAAGACGAATCCCTCCATGCCGGAGGGCCGTCCATGCGGGATCTCGGATTTGATGATCTCGCCCGCGCTCACCGCCGCGAAATTGTACTCCGCGCGCCAGCGGGCGGGGTTGAGCTCGCGATAGACCGAAACCTCCCCGGCGGCGAAGGCCTGGAACAGCACGCCGCCATCGACGTAGTAGTCGATCCTGATCCTGTCAAAATTGTTGAGACCCCGGTTGTAAGGCAAGTCGGCGCCCCAATAATCCGGGTTCCGCTCGAGAGTGATGAAGCGCCCCGGCTCGAAAGCTCCGATCTCGTAGGGCCCCGATCCGACCGGCACACGCAGGCTCGACTGGGCGAAATCCAGCCCTTCCCAGTCAGCCTTGCTCAGGATCGGCCGCAAGCCGATCAGCAGGGGCAGCTCGGCGTCGGGCGTGTTGAAGACGAAGCGGATGCCGCGCGCGCCGACCTTCTCGATCCGTTCCACCTTCGCCCACGAATTCGAGTACCTTGGCAGGCCCTCCTCGGCCAGCGTCTCCATTGACCAGATCACGTCCTCCGGTGTAATCGGGCTGCCATCGGAGAAACGCGCGTTCGCGCGAAGTGTGAACTCCACGGAAGAGCGATCTTCCGGTACGTCGATTGATTCGGCGATCAGGCCGTAAAGCGCGAAGGGTTCATCCCAGTTTCGCGCCATAAGTGTCTCGAACACATGCGCCTGAAGCGCATAGGGGGCCCGACCCTTCAAAATGTACGGATTTAGCGAGTCAAAGCCTCCGACCTCCCCGAAAACGATCGTGCCCCCCTTCGGCGCCCCTGGGTTGGCATAGGGGAGGCTCACAAAATCCGGTGGGAGGGCAGGCTCGCCATACATAGATATGCCGTGGCGGGGGGCTGCGAGCCCAGCCAGGGGCAGGAGCGCCAGCGCGAGGACAGCCAGTCGCGCCATCCGGTGCTTGCGTGTCATTTCGGTCACATTCCGTCGATAGTGGGGTCCGGCATGACCTTATTGCATGGCTCACGAGGCTGGCACGAAGATTTTTGGCTTGGCGGTAGGTGTTTGATTTTGTATAAGGGTTTCACTGCTCGATAGGTTTCTTGCCTGTATGAAACCTGCCTCAACGACTTAACGCCCTCCTTCGGAGGGCGTTTTTTTTCGCCCCCACCGCCGCTTTCGCGCAATCTTGCCAAAGTACGCGAAGTTACACAACCTCCGCGTGCATATCCGTGAATGGTCGTGCTAAAGAACCGTGTTAACTCGGCAATCGGCGGCTGCGAACGGGCACCGCCGCCAGTACAGGAAAAACGACTCACCCCTCGCGCGAAGACTGGCGCGCCGGTTAAGTTTATCACCCGTCGCTCGTCTCGGCGCGATCCCGGAATAGAATGGGCCTCGTCCTCGCCGGATTCGGCGAAACCACATGAACTCTTCGCGCGAATGGAGAACAGCACTTGACCCGACGAACAGTGAACCTCGCCCTGCAGGGCGGCGGCGCGCATGGCGCCTTCACCTGGGGCGCACTCGACCGGATTCTCGAGGAAGAGGAGATCGAGATCGAGGGCGTGACGGCGACATCCGCCGGGGCGATGAACGCCGCCGCGCTGAAGCACGGCTGGGTCAAGGGCGGGCGCGAGGGCGCGCGGGAGACGATCGCCGATTTCTGGCTCTCGCTCACCGGCCTCGACGGGGCGGGGTCGGACGCGGTGATGGAATGGCTTCGGCTCTTCTCGCCGGCGCCCGCGATCACCGCCCGGGCGATGCAGTACAATCCCGCCGTGGTCGCGGGCAGCGCGCTGACCCGGGTCTTCTCCCCCTATCAGTTCAACCCGACGAACTACCATCCGCTCCGCGAGACGGTGGAGACGCTTCTCGACGAGCGCACGATGGATTCGAGCGAGGGGCCGAAGCTCTTCATCAATGCGACCAATGTCCGGAGCGGCAAGTCACGCATCTTCGAGGGCCGGGAAGTGACGACGGATGCGATCCTCGCCTCCGCCTGCCTGCCGACGCTCTATCAGGCGATCGAGATCGACGATCCGGGGACGGGCCGGCGGGAAGCCTACTGGGACGGCGGCTATGTCGGTAACCCGGCGCTCTACCCGCTCTTCTACCGGACACAGACGCCGGACATCATCATCGTCCACATCAACCCGCTCCACCGCGAGGAACTGCCGGTCACGGCCTCCGAGATCGAGAGCCGGATCAACGAGATCAGCTTCAACGCCTCGCTGCTCAGGGAGCTGCGCGCGATCCATTTCGTGAACCGGATGCTCGACGCCGGAACGATCGTCGAGGGCGCGATGAAGCGCAATCACGTCCATTCGATCCATGACGACGCGCTCATGAACCAGCTCGGCCTCATCTCGAAGATGACGCCGAACCGCGCCCTGCTCCTGCAATTGCGCGACGCCGGCTATGCCGCGACGGACCGCTTTCTCGAAGAGTTCCGCCCGAGCCTCGGCGAGAGATCGACGGTGGATCTCGGCGCGATCGTCGCCTCCGAGTGAGCGGCCTCCGGCGCCGCGCCCACCGGGGCGTTCTCAGCCGAGCCGCTTCGCGAGACGCGGCAGGCCGGCCCGGCGGAGCAGCGGGCGGAGCGCGACCGGATGGCCCGAGATCGCCTCCGTCCGGGCGCGCACAGTCTCGGCGACCGCTCCGACGCCGGTGTTCTCGGTGTCGAGCTCGCTCAGGAACCCGTCCGGGTCGCGCGGGATCACATGGTACCGCGCCAGGAGCCGGTTCGGGAAATCGGCGCGGTTCGACGTGAGCAGCGTCCCGGCCCCGCCCGCGACCGCCGCGGCGAGAACATGGGCGTCGTCGGGATCGGGCAGGATGATCGTCCGCGTCAGGTCCTCCGGCGCCTCGACCTCCGCCTTCGGCCAGTCGGCACGCAGGAGGGCGATCTCGGCCCGGGCGATCTCCTCCGCGCCCGGCCCGACCCGGCGGGTCGCGCGCGCCCATTCCTCGAGGATGCGCGCCGACCAGAGCGGGGTGAAGGCGCCGGTCGCGGCGGTTCCGATGACGATCTCGCGCAGGATCGTCGGGAAGAGCACATTCGCGTCGATGAGGACCCGGGGGCCGGCGCTCATCCGTCGAGGCGCAGGAACAGCGCCTTGAGATAGACGCTTTCTGCGAGATACGGATGCGCCGGGTGATCCGGCCCGGCCCCGCCCGTCGCCAGAAGCTGCGCCCCCCGCTCCGCCCGTCCGACACCGCGCAGACTCGCCTCGCGGAACCGCGCGAGATCGGCGGCGTGGCTGCAGGAGCAGAGCACGAGAAAGCCGCCGGGCTCGACCAGACCGGCGGCGAGCCGCGCCGCCCGCTCATAGGCGCGCAGCCCGGCCTCGAGCGCCTGCTTGTTCGGGGCGAAGGCGGGCGGGTCGCAGATGACGAGGCCGAAGCGCCGCCCCTCGTCGGCGAGCGCGGCCATCGTCTCGAACGCATCGCCCTTGCGCGCCTCGAAGGCGCCCGCGACCCCGGTCGCCTCCGCGCCGCGTCGCGCGAGGTCGAGCGCCGGGGCGGAACTGTCCACCGCCAGCGCGTGGTCCGCGCCGCCCGCCAGCGCCGCGAGAGCGAAGCCGCCGACATGCGAGAAGACATCGAGCACCGTTCGCCCGCGGCCGAGCCGCGCCGCGAAGGCGTGATTTGGCCGCTGGTCGTAGAAGAGCCCGGTCTTCTGCCCGCCGCGCAGGTCGGCGAGATAGGTCGCGCCGTTCATCCGCACCGGAACCGGCCCCTCGATGCCGCCCGAGAGCAGCTCGGAGGCCTCCGGGAGCCCCTCCAGCACCCTCGCGCGGCCAGAACCGTTCTTGATGACCGTCGCCACCCCGGTGACCGCCCTGAGCGCCGCCACGAGCTCCGGAAGACGCGCCTCGGCCCAGGCGGCGTTCGGCTGGACCACCGCCGCCGCGTCGAACCGGTCCACGATGACGCCGGGCATCCCGTCGGCCTCGGCATGGATGAGCCGGTAGAACGGCGCATCGAACAGCGTCTCGCGGAGCGCGAGCGCGCGGGAGAGGCGGTCGGCGAACCACTCCTCGCCGACCTGGGCCGCCGGATCGCGGTCGAGCATGCGCGCGGCGATCTTCGAATTGGCGTTGAAGGCCGCGGCGCCGAGCGGCCGACGTTCCGCGTCCTGAAGCTCCACGACCGTACCCGCCGGGATCGCCCGGGTCCGGCGGTCCATCACCAGCTGGTCGACATAGGCCCAGGGCGCGCCGAAGCGGATCGCCTGCGCGTTCGCATTGGGGCGCAGCCGGACGGCGGGCCGGGTTTCGGACTCGGTCTCTGTCATGGCGCCCTCCTAGCGTCTCGCGCGCCGGCGGAAAAGCCCCGCGGGCGGGATCGCAGCGTCAGCGCGAGACCGTGAGATGCCGCAGGTACCGGTTTTCGAGCCGGCGAAACAGCCAGACCAGCAGGAAGGTGATCGCCATGTAGAGCAGCGCCGCGGTCAGGATCCCCTCGTAGGCGAGGTAGAACCGCGCATTGAGCGTGCGCCCGGCGCCGAGGATGTCCTTCAGCGTAATGATGCTCGCGACCGCGGAGCCATGGAGCATGAAGACGACCTCGTTGCCATATTGCGGCAGGGCGCGGCGGAGCGCCGAGGGGATCAGCACCAGCCAGGTCGATTGCCGGGGCGAGAGCCCGAGCGCCGCCGCCGCCTCCAGCTCGCCCTTCGGCGTCGTCATCACCGCGCCGCGAATGATCTCCGTGGCATAGGCGCCGGAGTTCAGGGAAAAGGCGATGATCGCGCACCACCACGGATCGCGCAGGAAGGTCCAGGCCCAGCTCGACCGGACCCAGCCGAACTGCGCGAGACCGTAGTAGATCAGGAAGGTCTGCACGAGAAGCGGCGTGCCCCGGAAGAGATAGACATAGCCGCCGATCAGCGGGTCCCAGAACGGCGCGCGCCGCGCCCGGGCGAGGCCGGCGGGCAAGGCGATCGCGAAACCGATGAGAAGCGCGAGCACGGTCAACTGCGTCGTGACCCAGACGCCCTCGGCGAAGAGCGTCCAGTTCTCGAGGATGAGGTCAACGCGCATCGGCGTAGCCCCGCTCCGCCCGCCGCTCCAGCATGGCGAGAATCCGGGTCGAGGCCCAGGTGATGAAGAGATAGCCCGCGAGCACGGCGACGAAGAAGACGAAGGGCTCCCGCGTCGTCTTGCCCGCGTCGTTGGCGTAGCCGACGAGATCCTGCAGGCCGATGACCGAGACCACCGCCGTCGATTTCACCAGCACCTGCCAGGTATTGCCATAGCCCGGCAGCGCGGCGCGGATGATCTGCGGCATCAATACGTGCCTCAGCAGCCGCCAACGGTGCAGGCCGAGCGCCGAGGCGGCTTCGATCTGCCCGCGGGGCACCGCGAGAAAGGCGCCGCGGAAGGTCTCCGTGAGATAGGCGCCGTAGATGAACCCGATCGCGAGCACGCCGGCGAGGAAGGGCGAGAGATCGACCGGCTCGACACCGATCGCGCCGAGGATGGTGTTGATCAGCCGCTGCCCCCCGAAATAGACGAGGAGCAGCAGGACGAGATCCGGCACGCCGCGGATGATCGTCGAATAGAGAAACACCGCCCCGCGGGCGATCGGCGACGCGCTGAGCCGTCCCGCCGCTCCGAGCGCCCCCAGCACCGTCGCGAGCACGAGTGCCAGGACCGCCAGCGAGATCGTGACGAGCCAGCCGCGCGCGAGGAGAGGCAGGTAGGTGACGAGATGCTCCATCCGGCGCGCGCCCCGGTCGCCTCAGGCCCGGCCCGGATCAACCGCCATCGGATCAGCTGCCATAGATGTCGAAGTCGAAATACTTCCCGACGAGCTCGTCATAGGTACCGTTCGCGCGGATCGCCTCGATCGTCGCGGAGAGCTTGTCGCGAAGCTCGGTATCCTCCTTGCGCACACCGATGCCCATGCCCTCGCCGTGATATTGCGGCATCGAATAGGCCTCGCCGAAGAAGGCGTAATCCGCGCCTTCGGGACGCTTCAGGAAGCCGAGATCGAGCGGAACGGTGTCGGCCATCGCCGCGTCGACGCGGCCCGCCGTGAGATCGAGCGTCAGTTCGTCCTGCGTGCCGTAGAGCTGGAGGTCGGTGTCGGGAAACTCCCCCTCCATGAAGGCCTGATGGATCGTGCCGCGCTGAACGCCGACGATCTTGCCCGAGAGGCCTGCGGGGGTGAAGGTGAGGTCGTTTTCCTTGGCCGCGACGAAACGCGCCGGCGTGTTGTAGTATTTCTCGCTGAAATCGATCACCTGCTTGCGCTCCTCGGTGATCGACATCGAGGCGACGATCGCATCGCATTTCTTTTCCAGCAGCGCGGGGATGATGCCGTCCCAGTCGACTTTAACCATCTCGCAGCTCTCGCCCATCTCGGCGCAGAGCGCGTTGGCGATGTCGATGTCGAAGCCGACGATCGAGCCATCGGCGGCGGTCTCGGAAAACGGCGGATAGGCACCTTCGACACAGACGTTCAGGGCCATCGCGGGCGAGGCCGCGCCGATCAGAAGACTGGCCGCGGCGAAACGGACGATGCGATTCATGCTCTGGCTCTCCCTTGCCTTGGGTGCATCGTAACACCGTAAGGAACCCTCAGGGCACGTCAAGGGACGCGGTTCAGGGATCGTCGCGGGACCCGGACGGAGGCGGGCATGCCGTGGCCCCGCCCGCCCCGACCGGTCAGGACGCCGGCACGGCTCCCGTCTCGGCGAAGAGCCCGGACCCCAGCAGGCTCGCATCCACGCTGCCCGCCGCGTTGAGGAGCCAGCCCTCGACGAAATCCGCCACCGAACGGAAGCACATGAGTTCGAACGCGCCGTCCTCGGTCATCCAGATCGCGGTGGCGACCTGTCCGAGCCGTGTGCGGCGGAAGTCGCCGGGCCGGAAGGCAAGCGGCGAGAGATCGATCGGAGCGCCCTTGGCGAGCACCATCCGCGCGCCCGCCCCTGCGATCCGGAAGATCACCCGGGCGTCGGAGACATCGACCGCGAGATGCGGCGCGCCGCCCAGCGCCTCGGCGACCGCCGCGGGAACGCCTGCGACCTCCTCGGGCGGCAGGAAGAGCAGCGCCTCGTCGGGCGACATCCAGGCGACCGCGCGGCGGCCCTCGAAGGCGATCCGCCGCTGTCCCGGCATGACGCAGCCGGTCGCCGCGAGCAGCGCCGACTGCGCGCCCGGCGCCGCGAAATCGGCCCGGATCGTGACCATGCCGCGCGGCGCGGCGCGGGTGACGGCGAGATCAGACATTCTGGCGGCTCCCTTCCTTGTCGAGGAACACCGGATCGCAGACGGTTGCACGCATCACCTCGCCGCCATGGAGCGGAAAGTCGAGCACCTGCCCCATGCGTCCGGCGCCGCCCTCGATCAGCGCCATGGCGATCGAATGGCCGAGCGTCGGCGAGAAATAGGTCGAGGTCACGTGACCGATCGTCCTGGTCGGCCCCGTCTCCGCCACCGGGCCTTCGACGGCATGTGCCCCGTCCGGCAACACCCGGGCCGGCTCCTGCGTCCTGAGGCCGACGAGGGTCTTGCGATCCGGCCGGATCATCTCGGGACGGGCCTGCGCCCGCTTGCCGATGAAATCCGCCTTCTTCTTCGAGACCGCCCAGCCGAGGCCGAGGTCCTGGGGGATCACCGTGCCGTCGGTCTCGTCGCCGATCATGATGAAGCCCTTCTCGGCGCGCATGACGTGGAGCGCCTCGGTGCCGTAGGGCTGGATGCCGAGCGGCTCGCCCGCGGCCATCACCGCGTCCCAGAACTCCTGCCCCCGGTTCGCCGGCACCGCGATCTCGAAGGACAACTCGCCCGAGAAGGAGATCCGGTGCGCCCGCGCAGGGATGCCGCCCAGCGCACCCTCGGCGAATGTCATGAAGGGCATCGCCTCCTTCGAGAGATCCATGCCGCCGAGCGCGGCCAGAACCTCGCGCGACTTCGGCCCGACGACCGCGACCTGCGCGTATTGCTCGGTGAGGTTGGCCACGTAGACCTTCAGGTCCCACCACTCGGTCTGCAGCCATTCCTCCATCCAGGCGAAGACCCGGTCGGAGCCTCCGGTCGTGGTGTGGCAGAGGAAGGTGTCATCGGCGAGACGGATCACCACGCCATCGTCGAAGAGAAAGCCGTTCTCGTTGCACATGAGCCCGTAGCGGCATTTGCCGATCCCGAGTGAGGACATGACATTGGTATAGAGAAGATCGAGAAACTTCCCCGCGTCCGGTCCTTTCACGAGGATCTTGCCGAGCGTCGAGGCGTCGAGGGCGCCGACCCGTTCGCGTGTGTTGAGGACTTCGCGCCGAACCGCCTCCTCCCGCGACTCTCCGCCCCGCCGGTAGCAATAGGCGCGCCGCCAGTCCGCGACAGGCTCCCAATCCGCGCCGTTCGCCTCCGCCCAGGCGTCGATCGGCGTCCCGCGCACCGGCTTGAAGAGCGCGCCGCGCGCCTCGCCCGCGAGCGAGCCGAAGGTGACGGGCGTGTAGGGCGGGCGGAAGGTCGTGGTGCCGACCGCGGGGATCGGCATCGACAGCGCCTGAGCAAGCGTCGCGAGTCCGTTGATGTTGCTGAGCTTCCCCTGATCCGTCGCCATCCCGAGCGTCGTGTAGCGCTTCGTGTGCTCGACCGAGACATAGCCCTCCTGCGCCGCGAGCCGCACGTCCGAGACCTTCACGTCGTTCTGGAAATCGAGGAACGCCTTGGCGCGCAGCTTCGGCGCGGCGCCCTCAGGCATCATCCAGACCGCGAGCAGCGGATCTTCCCGGGGCGTGCGCGCCACCGGGGGAGCGGAGTCCTCGACCGCGAACCCAAGCTCCTGCGCGGCGCGGAGCCCGGCCGCGTGGGCGTCGGTCATCGCCTGTTCGGCGACGAGCGCGCCGGAGGCCGAGCCCGCGGGGATCGCGAAGCCCTCGCCATCGGGCCCGAGCGGCGGCCGGCCGGTGTCGGGCGCGAAATGCGCCAGGGTCTCGTTCCAGGCGAGCTTGCCGCCCGAATGCGACCAGAGATGCACGACCGGGGACCAGCCGCCCGACATCGCCACCGCGTCGCAGGCGATGTCTTCGAGCCTCGCCCCCTCGCCCGCCTGGGCGCAGACCACGACCCCGGTCACCGACTTCCCGCCCTTGACGCGCGCCACACCGCGGCCGGTCTCGACCCTGATGCCGAGCGCGCGTGCCTCCTCGGGCAGCGGCCCGGCGGCCGCCGGTCGCGCATCGAGCACCGCGGGAACGCTCAGCCCTGCGCGGGCCAGCGTGATCGCCGTGCGATAGCCGTCATCGTTACTGGTGACGACAACCGTTCGATCCCCAATGCTTACGCCGTAGAGCTCAACGTAGTCCCGAACCGCGGAGGCGAGCATCACGCCGGGAACATCATTGCCCGCGAAGGCGAGCGGTCGCTCCAGCGCGCCGGTCGCGGTGATCACCCGCCGCGCCCGGACGCGCCAGAGCCGCGCCCTCGGGCCTGTGCGCGCGGCCTCGTCCAGCCGCTCCTCGGCCAGCACGTACCCATGGTCATAGGCGCCCGAGACCATCGCCCGCGCCCGCCGCGTCACGTTGGGCAGCGCGTCGAGCGCGTCGAGCGTCGCCGCGATCCAGTCCGCCGCGGGGCGCCCGTCGATCTCGGGAGCATCGGTGAGCGCCCGCCCGCCCCAGAACGGCGCCTGCTCCATCAGCAGGACCCGCGCCCCGGCCCGGCCGGTGGCCAGCGCCGCGGCGAGCCCCGACACGCCACCGCCCGCGACCAGCACATCGACATGGGCGTAGAGATACTCGTAGCGATCCGCGTCGCCGGTTTCCGGCGCGACCCCGAGCCCGGCGGAGCGGCGGATCGCCGGCTCGAACAGCGCCTTCCAGGCGGCGCGCGGATGGATGAAGGTCTTGTAGTAGAACCCCGCCGGCAGCATCGGCGCGATCCGCGCATTGATCCCGCCGAGGTCGAAATCGAGGCTCGGCCAATGGTTCTGGCTCCGCGCCTCCAGCCCCTCGCGCAACTCGGTCGTGGTCGTGCGCGCATTCGGCTCGGACCGCGGCCCGGCGCCGAGGTTGACGAGCGCGTTCGGCTCCTCGACCCCGGAGGCGACCGGACCGCGCGGCCGGTGATACTTGAAGCTCCGCCCCTGCAGCAGCTGCCCGTTGGCGAGCAGCGCGGAGGCGAGCGTGTCGCCCGCGTAGCCGCTCAGCCGGCGTCCGTTGAAGGTGAAGGACACGGGCGCCGCGCGATCGATCAGCAGGCCGCCGGTGGCGAGACGCGTGCTCATGACCAGCCCTCCCAGCCCGGTCGGCGGTCGCGGATCTTCGCAAGGATCGCCTCGGTCGGCGCGGAAGTCTGCGCGGAATAGCTGCCGAAGATCTCCAGGGTCGCGGTGTCGCGGGCGACATGGAACCACTTGCCGCAGCCATAGGCGTGGCGCCAGCGCTCGAAATGGACGCCGCGTGGGTTCTTCCGTGTGAAGAGATAGCCGGCGAAGGCGTCGTCCTCCGACCCGGCGGCCACGCGCCTCAGATGCGCCTGCCCGCCCGGCGCGAACTCGGTCTCCTCGGCTTCTACTCCGCAGTAAGGACAGGTCAGCAAGAGCATGGAAAACCTCGAGAATATGGATCACGGACGCTGGAGAGCGAGGGCGTTAACCAGACCGCGCAGGACGGTTGCGCGAAGGTTTGTTCTCGTTTTATTCTCATCGCAAGGGACTCGTGGCGAGGGAGGAACCCGCGATGATCGGAGAGGTGGAGACGGCCCGCCGGGCGGCGGAACGGGCGGAGGCACGGCTTGTAAGGCTCACCGCGCGCGACCAGTGGGACCCCGCGCGCGCCGGATCGGGGAGCGGTTGTCCGCGTCGCATGGGCTCCCGCGACCGGCTGCGCCGGGCGCGCGAAGACTTCCGCGCCGCATGGAGCGCCTATGTCGACGCGCGCGACGCGGTGGCGGAGTCGGGAGCCTGAACGCGGACTTCTCCACGAGGAACTCCGCCGGGCGCCGGGCCGGCGACGATCCCTCGTGGGATCGATCGGGCAGGGATCGATCGGGGAGGGATCACTCGGGGAAGGCTCACGGCGAGCAGGATCGCGCCGGGAAGGATCGCGCCAGGGAGGATCGCGCCAGGGAGGATCGCGGCGGGCGGTGGGCGGGAGAAACGGGTGAGGCGACCGGGCGAACATGGCCGGCTCAGTGCGCGACGGCGGCGGCGACGCTTTCGTCGATCATCCGCCCCTCGGTGAACCGGTCGAGTCCGAAGGGGCCCGCGAGATCGCCCGGCGTGCCCTTCGCCACCATCTCGGCGCAGGCCCAGCCCGAGCCCGGGATCGCCTTGAACCCGCCGGTGCCCCAGCCGCAATTGACGAAGATCCCCGGTACCGGGGTGGTGCCGATGATCGGCGACCGGTCCCCCGTCATGTCGACGATGCCGCCCCACTGGCGCAGCATCTTCAGGCGGCTCAGCATCGGGAAGGTCTCGATCAGCGCGCGCAGGGTCTCCTCGACATGATGGAAGCTGCCGCGCTGGGTGTAGTTGTTGAACCCGTCGGTCCCGCCGCCGATGACCATCTCGCCCTTGTCGGACTGGCTGAGATAGCCGTGAACCGTGTTGGCCATGATCACGCAATCGATCGCGGGCTTCACCGGCTCCGAGACCAGCGCCTGCAGCGCGAGACTCTCGATCGGCAGCCGGAACCCCGCCATCTCGGCGAGCACACCGGACGAGCCCGCGACGACGATGCAGAGCTTGCGGCAGGCGATCTCGCCCTTGGTGGTACGCACGCCGGTCACACCCTCGGGGTCGCGGTCGATCCCTGTCACCTCGCAGTTCTGGATGATGTCGACGCCCATGTCGGAGGCCGCGCGGGCATAGCCCCAGGCCACGGCGTCATGCCGCGCGGTGCCGCCCGGCGCCTGCCAGAGCCCGCCCAGCACGGGATACCGCGGGCCCGCGAGATTGATCGCCGGCACGATCTCCCTGATCCGCGCGGGCGTCACCATCTCGGTCTCGATCCCTGCGAGGCGATTCGCGTACCAGGTTCGTTTCCAGGCCCTGAGCTCATGCTCGGTCTGCGCCAGCATGAGCACGCCTCGCGGGGAGAACATCACGTTGAAGTTCAGATCCTGGCTCAGCGTCTCGTAAAGCGCGCGCGCCTTCTCGAAGATCGCCGCGGAGGGCGGCTGCAGATAGTTCGAGCGGATGATCGTCGTGTTCCGCCCGGTGTTCCCGCCGCCGAGCCAGCCCTTCTCCAGGACCGCCACGTTCCGGACCCCGTGGTTCTTCGCGAGATAATACGCTGTCGCGAGACCATGCCCGCCCGCGCCGACGATCACCACCTCGTAACCGGGCTTCGGGTCCGGCGAGCGCCAGGCGCGCTCCCAGCCGGTGTGATGGCGGAGCGCCTCGCGGGCGAGCGAAAAGACGGAATAGCGGCGCATGGACGACGAGCACTCCCGATGCTGACGGCGCGTCAGTCTTGCCCCAATCGGACGGCGGCGCCAATGCCGCTTCATCCCCTCCGGTACCGATACCGACATCCTGTGAGCCTGAGGCGGCATCGAAGGCACGGGTTCGCCGATCACATGCTCGCCATCGGCCCGGCCGACCCGCCGGCCGGGGCCCTTCGCCGATTGCGCGCGCCCCGCCAAGCTCCTAGGGTCCGCGCGCGAAGGGGCACGGGGCGGAATGACGGTCTAGAATGACGGCGAGTTTTCTCTTCTGGGTGATCGCGGCGGCCGGGGCGCTCGTGAGCTTCGGGGCGCTCTTCGCACCCATGCTGCGCGGCGCCGCCCCCGCCGAGTCGCGTGCCCGCTATGACGCGAAAGTGTTCCGCGACCAGCTTCGCGAGATCGAGGCGGACAAGACGCGCGGCCTGATGACCGAGGCGGAGGCGCGCGCGACCGAGATCGAGGTCTCCCGCCGCCTGCTGGCCAGCGCCGGAGCGGACGGCGGGAGCTCCGACGCGTCGGGCGCCGCTCCCCGGCGCGCCTCCCGCCTCGCCGGCGCCGGGCTGACCGTCCTGCTCCTGCTCGCGGGGCTCGGCCTCTACGCCTCGCTCGGCTCGCCGGAACTCGGGGACCAGCCGCTTCTCGCACGGCTCGAACGCGCCGCCGCCGAGCGGGCGGACCGCCCCGGCCAGGCGGAGGCCGAGGCCGCCCTCGCCGCCGCGGGGGCCCGGATACCCCTGCCGGACGACGTCGGCTCCACCCCGCCGCCCGCGCCGGGGCCAAGGCGCGACGCCGCGCCCGAGGTGAGCGCGCCCGAGCTAAGCGCCAACGACCCGGACTCGATCCTGATCGCGCGGCTGAAGGAAGCCGTCGCGAGCCGGCCCAGGGACGAGCGGGGCCAGCGCCTGCTCGCCCGCGCGCTGGGAGGGCTTGGCGACTGGGCCGGAGCGCGCGCGGCGCAAGGGGCCCTCATCGGGATTCTCGGCGAGCGCGCCACGGCCGACGACTATGCCGAATGGGCCGAACTGATGATCCTCGCAACCAACGGCTACGTCTCGCCCGAAGCCGAGGCGGCGCTCGGCCAGGCGCTGACGCGCGAGCCGGGACACCAGCTCGCGCGGTATTATTCCGGGATCACCCTGCTGCAGGGCGGCCGGCCGGACCTCGCCTACCGGATCTGGAGCGGGCTACTCGCCGAGGGACCGGAGACCGCGCCGTGGATACCGACGATCCGGAGCCAGATCGGCGAGGTCGCCCGCATGGCCGGCCTGCCACCCCCGGATGTCCCCGGCGCCCCGCGGGCCGCCGCCCCTCGGGCCGCCACTCCCCAGCCCCCCGGGCCGAGCGCCGCCGAGATCGAAGCGGCGGGGAAGATGGCGGCCGAGGACCGCCAATCCATGATCGAGGGCATGGTGGGCCAACTCGCCGCCCGGCTCGACACGGACGGGGGCACGGCCGAGGACTGGGCCCGGCTGATCCGCTCGCAGGGCGTGCTCGGCCGCGTGAGCGACGCACAGGCGAGCTGGGACAGGGCGAAGGCGCAGTTCGCCGATGACCCGGCCGCGCTCGACAGCCTCGCCGAGGCGGCGCGGGCGGCCGGTCTGAGCGCGCGGTGACCAGAGGATGGTGATCCCCGAGATCGAAGCCTTCGCCGCCGCCTTGCCCGCGCGCCGCGCGTTGATCGGGCTCGACCTCGGCGACAAGACCATCGGCCTCGCCGTCTCCGACACGACGCGCCGGGTTGCGACACCGCTTCGGACCTTGCGACGCGGCAAGTTCAGCGTCGATTCCGTGAGCCTCGCCGAGATCATCGCCGAACGCGCGATCGGCGGCGTCGTCCTCGGCCTGCCCCGGAACATGGACGGCTCCGAAGGGCCGCGCGCGCAATCGACCCGCGCCTTCGCCCGCAACCTCGCGGGCGTCCTCGCCGAGCCGATCACCTTCTGGGACGAGCGGCTCTCCACAGTCGCAGCCGAACGCGCCCTGCTCGAAGCCGACGCGTCGCGCGGCCGCCGCGCGCAGGTGATCGATCACGTCGCGGCGGGCTTCATCCTGCAGGGCTTCCTCGACCGGCTGGGATACATCCGGCCCTGACCCGGCGCATCGGCGCGGGATCGGCCTCTCAGCCCATCAACGACTTCCGCAGCATGTTGAGCGCGACAAGGATCAGAAAGCCGCCGAAGACCCGCTTCAGCGGCTTGGGGTTCATCGCATGCGCGAGCGCCACGCCCCAAGGCGTTGTAATCATTGTTACCGCGACCACGATGGCGAAGGCGGGCAGGTTCACGAGGCCGATGGTGAACGGCGGCAGCCCCTCGAGCCGCCATCCGCTCAGCAGGAAGCCGAGGACCGAGGGCACGGCGATCACCATCCCGAAACCCGAGGCCGTGCCGACCGCCCGGTGGATCGGAACGTTGAAAAGCCGCATCAGCGGCACGCCGAAACTGCCGCCGCCGATCCCCATGAGCACCGAGAGAAACCCAACGATCGGCCCGGTGATCCAGCGGCCCCAGCGCGTCGGCATGTGATCGCCAAGCCGCCAGTCGTCATGGCCGAAGGCGATGTAGACGCCGATGATGGTGCCGAGCACACCGAAGATCAGGATGAGCGCCGTCGATTTCATCCCGCCCGCCGCGACCACGCCGACGAGTGCTCCCGCCGCGATCCAGGGCGCCCAGCCCCGCAGGATGTCGCGGTCCACGGCGCCTTTCGCCATGTGGCTGCGGATCGAGCGCATCGAGGTCACCACGATCGTCGCGAGCGAGGTCGCGAGGCAGACCTGCATGACATAGGGGCTCTCGTAGCCGAGCGCGATGAACGTGTAGAGAAACGCGGGGACGAGCACGATTCCCCCGCCCACGCCGAGCATCCCCGCGATGACGCCGGCGAAACCGCCGATCGCGATCAGGAACGCGGCCAGCGTGAGAAGATGCGGCAGGTCGGCTTGGGGCATGGCGGTCTCGCGATCGGATGAATCGGTCAGTCTCCCTGCCCTACCGCGCCCGCCGCGCCGGATCAAAGGATTTCCGGCCGGAGCACCTCGGGCCGGGATCGGACGGAGCTCAGGCGGGACCCCGGAGGGGCTCAGGACACGCTGGCCGCGCGCGTCTCCATCGGCGGGGCTTCCGCGATCTCACCCAGCGCGGCCAGCACGAGTTCGGGTCCCGCGCCCGGCCGGTGCGCCCCCTCGGAGAGCCGCCGGCGCCAGGCCCGCGCACCCGGCCGGCCCTGAAACGCGCCGAGCATGTGCCGGGTGATCGAATGGAGCGGTGTCCCCCGCCGCCGTTCGGCCTCGATATAGGGCAGCATGCCCCTGACCGCCGCTTCCGCCGCGACCGGTTCTCCGACCCCGAACAGCCGATGATCGACCGCCCCGAGCAGCGCCGGATCGTGATAGGCGGCGCGCCCGATCATCACTCCGTCGATGCCCTGCGCCAGAAGCCGCTCCGCCATCGCGAGGTCGGTGATGCCGCCATTGATCGCGATGGTCAGATTCGGAAAGGCCACCTTCATCCGGAGGACGAGCGGGTGGTCGAGCGGCGGGATCTCCCGGTTCTCCTTCGGGCTCAGACCCTGGAGCCAGGCCTTTCGCGCGTGAATCGCGAAGGAGGAGACGCCCACGGCGGCGATCCGCTCGAGAAAGGCGGGCAGCACTTCCTCCGGTTCCTGCGCGTCGACGCCGATCCGGCACTTGACCGTGACCCGCGTCGCGCCGGCCGCCGAGATCATCGCGGCGACGCAATCCGCGACGAGTTCGGGGCTCTTCATCAGCACCGCGCCGAAACAGCCCGAGCGCACCCGGTCGGACGGGCAGCCGACATTGAGGTTGATCTCGTCATAGCCGAGCGCGACCGCGATCCGCGTCGCCTCCGCGAGATCCGCCGGCTCCGAACTGCCGAGCTGGAGGGCGACGGGATGCTCCACCTCGCCGTATTCGAGCAGCCTGTCGCGCGGACCGCGCAGGATCGCCCCGGTGGTGACCATCTCGGTATAGAGCAGCGCGCGCCGCGTGAACTGGCGGTGAAACGCCCGGCAGTGACGATCCGTCCAGTCCATCATCGGTGCGACGGACAGGCGCCAGGGCGCAGGGTTCGGCTTGTCCGTGTCTTTATCCGTCATCTGAACCGCCATCGGCACCCGGCACGTCTTCGGAACGGCGTCCGGTGCCACATCATATTCCGCGAAGGCGCGGATGGCACGATGCGCTGCCCCGTGCAAGGAGCGACGGTATTCGATCGCCGCGGCGAAGCCTCCGCGCGGGGAACCGGCCTTGACTTCTCCAAGTCTTTCACTCAGGAATTCCCGCGAACCACCCCGGGCGTTCGTTCCCCGCGACGACGCGGCGCGGCGCCCGCGCATCCATCATCGAGGACGTGCTCGAAACGCACCGGCGCCCTGACGGATCGCCCGCGGTGATGGCGCAACCGACCGGCCGGGGCAGTTCCGGTCGCGCCTACCGAGGACCAGAATGATGCTTCGCCAGTTCTTCGAGTACTATCGTCCGTGGAAGCGCCTGTTCTGGCTGGACTTTGGCTGCGCCGTGCTCTCGGGCCTGCTCGAACTTGCCTTTCCGCTGGCCGTCACCTTCTTCATCGACCGGCTGCTGCCGCAGGGAAACTGGAGCCTGACGCTCGCCGCCGCCGCCGGGCTGCTGGTGATCTACATCCTGAACGCCGGACTGATGGCGATCGTGACCTACTGGGGCCACATGCTCGGCATCAATATAGAGACCGAGATGCGCGCCCGCGCCTTCGATCACCTCACGAGCCTCTCCTGGCGCTGGTACGACCGCACCCGGACCGGCAAGCTCGTCGCGCGCGTCACCCGCGATCTGGAAGAGATCGGCGAGGTCGCGCACCACGGGCCGGAGGATCTCTTCATCGCGGTGATGACCTTCGCGGGCGCCCTCGGCCTCATGCTCTGGATCAACGCGTCCCTCGCGCTCCTGACCGTTCTGATCGTGCCGGTGACGGTCTGGATCGTCTCGCATTACGGCGCGCGGATGACCGCCACGTGGCGGGCGATCTTCGCACGTCTCGGGCAGTTCAACGTGCGGCTCGAGGAGGCGCTCGGCGGTATCCGGCTCGTCCAGGCCTTCGCCAACGAGGGTCACGAACGCGATCTCTTCGCGGCCGACAACGCCCATTACCGCGAGGCGAAGCTCGAAGGCTACCGCGTGATGGCCGCGAGTCAGGCGCTCAACTACATGGGCATGCTTCGTGCAGGTCGTGGTCATGGTCTTCGGCGCGGGACTCGTCCTCTCCGGCGGCCTGACCGCCGGGGGGTTCGTCGGCTTCCTGCTGCTGGTGAACGTCTTCTTCCGCCCGCTCGAGAAGATCGCGGCGGTGATGGAGGTCTATCCCAAGGGCATCGCGGGCTTCCAGCGCTACCTCGACCTGCTCGCGACAGAGCCCGAGATCGCCGACGGGTCCGATGCGAAACCCGCGCCGGCGTTCGGTGGCGCGATCTCCTTCGACCGGGTCGGCTTCTTCTACAACGACGACCGGCCGGTCCTCCACGACATCACGCTCGATGTCGCGCCGGGAGAGACGGTCGCCTTCGTCGGCGCCTCGGGGGCGGGCAAGAGCACGCTCCTCTCGCTGGTGCCCCGGTTCTACGAGCCGACGACGGGCCGCATCCTCATCGACGGGCTCCCGCTCGCCGAGATGACGATCGAGAGCCTGCGCCGCCAGATCGGCCTCGTGAGCCAGGACGTGTTCCTCTTCGGCGGCACGATCCGCGAGAATATCGCCTACGGACGCCTCGGCGCCTCCGACGCGGAGATCATGGACGCCGCGGGGAAGGCCCGGATCGCCGATTTCATCGAGACCCTGCCCGAACGGCTCGACACCGTTGTCGGCGAGCGCGGCGTGACCCTCTCCGGGGGACAGAAGCAGCGCGTCGCGATCGCGCGGGCCTTCCTGAAGAATCCGCCGATCCTGATCCTCGACGAGGCGACCTCGTCGCTCGACAGCCAGACCGAGCGCGAGATCCAGGCGGCCCTCGATGCGCTCGCCGTCGGGCGCACGACGCTGGTCATCGCCCACCGGCTCGCCACGGTGCGGGGTGCCGACCGGATCGCGGTGATGGACCGCGGCCGGATCGTGGAGACCGGCACGCATGAGGAACTCATCGCCCGCGCCGGCGCCTATTCCCGCCTCGCGGCCTGAGGATCGCCGGCGCGCACATCGCGGGCCGCCCGCCCCTCGCGAACGGACCCCTGCCAGCCCTGCGAGTCTCCGGTGTCCGGCGGACCTCTCGGCCTTCGTGCCCGGCCAAGGTGACGCGCGGAATCAAATTCCAATCGCGCAGGCGCAATTCTCCTTCGCCGATCGGTGACATGGTTAGCCCTTGTTGACCAGCGAGGGCGCACGGCGGCGTTCGTCGGCGCCCCCCATGTCCAAGGAGGACGAAATGAACACCACGACCAGGACCGATTCACAGAACAGCGAGACCATCGCGACGGGCGTGCGCGCCCGGATCCAGGACGCCCGCGCCGTGGCCGGCGGCATCGGCGAAGCGCTCGGCAACGGCGGCAAGGCCTATGTCTCGGGCCTCGTCGAACTCGGCGGCGCTCTCGGCGGCTTCGGCCGCGAGATCCTGACCGAGGCCGGGGAGCACGCGCGCGCCACGGTCCGGGCCCGCTGTCTGCGCGACGTGGCGGAGCTGCAGGCGGCCTTCGTCCAGCACCGTATCGAGATGTCGGCGACCCACACGAAGGAATTCGTGGACCTCGCCCGGGCCAAGACCGAGGAGACGATCGCCCCGATCGCGGATCTTCTCAAGCACGACAAGGCGGCGTGATCTGCTAAAGAGAACTGGCCCGCCGGCCTGGCGGGCTGGCAAGACCGGCGGCGGCTTCGCCCCCCACGATGGAAATGCCCCGGCAAGGGGCGGGAGGAGAGAATGAACAGGCCCTGGATCGACAGCTACGGCCCCGGTGTTCCGAGCGAGATAGACGCGGATGCCTATCCCTCGGTCGTCGCGCTTTTCGAGGAGGCCGTCGCCAGTTTCGGCGATCTGCCCGCCTTCGAGTGCTTCGGCCAGACGATGAGCTACGATGAAGTCGACAGGGCCTCCAGGGCGCTCGCTGCCTGGCTCCGGACGGAACTCGGCGTCGGGCGCGGCGACCGCGTCGCCCTGATGTGCCCGAATGTCTTCGCCTTTCCCATCGCCATGCTCGGCATCATCCGGGCCGGCGCGGCGCAGGTAAACGTGAACCCGCTCTATTCGCCGCGCGAACTCGCTCACCAGTTGAACGACGCCGGTGCCGAGACGATCCTCATCTACGGCGGCTCGACCCCGGTGCTGGCCGAGATCATCGATCAGACGCCAGTGAAGAGGGTGGTGACCATCGACCTCGGCGACGGGCCCGGCCTTCCGATCCCCTCGCCCGCGGTCGACGCGCGCCTGGGCGACCGCCCCCGTTTCGCCGACGCCCTGGCGAAGGGCGCCGACCTGCCTTACGAGCCGGTCGAGCTGACCGGTGACGACATCCTGTTCTTTCAGTACACGGGCGGAACCACCGGCCTCTCCAAAGGCGCCGTGCTGACCCATCGCAACATCGTCGCGAACGCGGAGCAGTACAAGGCGGTCGTGCCCGAGGCGATGGACCCGGGCCGCGAAGTGCTGGTGGTGGCGTTGCCGCTCTACCACATCTTCGGCCTCATGGTGATGGTCGCCTATCTGACGGCTGGCGCGAAGGCGGTGCTGATCCCCAATCCCCGCGACATGGACGCCTTCATCGACGCGATCAAGGACACGAAATTCTCCGTCATCCCGGGTGTCAACACGCTCTTCCAGGGGCTGAGCGCGCATCCGCGCGTCGGTGAGATCGACTTCTCCGGCTACAAGCTGGCAATCGGCGGTGGCGCCGCGGTGATCCGCGCGACTTCCGACAAGTGGCGGACGCTGACCGGCCATCACATCAAGGAAGGCTACGGGCTCTCGGAAACCTCGCCGATTCTCTCCATCATCCCGCTGTCGGTCAGCGATTTCACCGCGAGCTGCGGCCTGCCGGTGCCCTCGACGGAGATCCGGCTCCTCGACGCCGAGGGCATGGACGCGCCGCCGGGCGAGGCGGGCGAGATCTGCGCCCGCGGGCCCCAGGTGATGAAGGGCTACTGGAACAACGACGAGGCGAACCGTTCCGCCTTCACCGAGGACGGCTTCTTCCGGACCGGCGACGTTGGCGTGCTGGCGGACGGGGGCTTTCTGAAGATCGTCGATCGCAAGAAGGACATGGTTCTCGTCTCGGGCTTCAACGTCTATCCCAATGAAGTCGAGGCGAGCGTGACTGGTTGCGACGGCATCGCCGAATGCGCCTGCGTCGGCGTTCCGGACGAGAGGACGGGCGAGGCGCTCAGGGTCTTCGCGGTGAAGCTGCCGGACGCAGAAGTGACCGAGAGCGACGTGATCGCGCATTGCCGCCGGGAACTCGCCGCCTACAAGGTGCCGAAGCAGATCGTCTTCCTCGATCAGCTGCCGAAGTCGAACGTCGGCAAGATCCTGCGGCGCGAGTTGCGCAAGCCCGACGCGGCCGATCCCGGGGCCTGAGGCCGGCGCCGAACCCGGGCTGCGCGCGGGAAACCGGGGGGCACCGCTGACCCGCCGCCCCTGACTGCCGGCCTTGATCAGCCGTCCTCGCCATCGGCCACCCTCTCGCCCGGCGCCCGTGGTGGTGAAGATGGATCGCGGACGCCTTTCGATCCGACCGATCCGGCTGGAACCGCCTCGACCATCGCGACCTTTCTCCGCGAGGGACCGAAACAGAAACCGAAGGAGCAGGATGGAGCAGGATGGCTGACGCTTCACCGACCCCACCGCCGGCGCCGGAAGATGCGCTGAGGCGGACGAGGCGGATGGCCACGGGCGTACTCGTCGCCATGGGCGCGGTGTTCGGCGCCACGCTGCTCGTGCCCGATCCGGGCGCCGGGGTGCGTCTCCTGCGCGCCATGGCGGAAGCCGGCATGATCGGTGGGCTCGCGGACTGGTTCGCGGTCACGGCGCTCTTCCGGCATCCGCTCGGCCTGCCGATCCCGCATACCGCGCTGCTGCCGCGCAATCAGGCGCGGGCGGCGAAGAACGTGGGCCGCTTCCTCAGGACGCATTTCCTGGGGCCGGACCAGATCGAAGCGCGGGTCCGCGCGGTCGGCCCGGCGCGGCTGATCTCCGACTGGCTCGCGCGGCCCGGTACGGCCGAGGCGGTGGCGCGCGAGTTGACGGACCTCGTCGAAATGCTGCTCAGGACCGATCCGCCGCCCCGCGCGATGGCAAAGGCGCGCGCCTGGGTCCGACGGCGGGCCGGAACGATCGCCTCCAACGCCGCGATCGCGGGGCAGGTGGCGGAACTCGTCAAATCCGGCGTCCGGGGCGGCGTGGCCGGCGAGGTCTTCGATGTCGTGCGCCGCGCGATCGACGAGAATCGCGAGACCGCGGTCGCACTGGTTCAGGAGAACAGCCGGTGGTGGATCGCCTCGCGCGTCGATCGCTCCATCGCCGATCTGGTCGTCAACGCGGTGCTCGCCATGCTCGACGATCTCCGCCAGACCGATTCGCGGATGCGCCAGGACTTCGAGGCCGCCTTCGACCGGATGGTCGACGCGCTCGAAAAGGAAGGCGCGCTGAACCGGGCGGTCGGCGAGGCCCGCGACAACCTGATCCGCTCCGGTGCCTTCGACGCGGCGCTGGGCGCCGTCGCCTCGGAGCTTCGCGAGCGGTTACGGACGCGGATCGCCGCGGACCCCGACGCGGTGGCGGGCCCGCTCGCCCGGCTGATCCGCGACACCGCCGCCCGCGCGCTCGCGACGCCGGAGGCGCGCGAGGCCGCCGATGCCCGCATCGCCAGCCTCGCCGGACGGATCGTCGGCGAGGCCGGGCCGGCGATCGCCGTCTATATCGAGGAGGTGATCTCGGGCTGGGAGCCCGAGGAGCTGAACGCGCGGTTCGAGGCGGAAATCGGCCCCGACCTGCAGTTCATCCGGATCAACGGCGCCGTGCTCGGCGCGCTGATCGGGGGAGTGCTCTTCGGGATCGGCGCGCTGGTCGGCTGAACGCGCGGGGGGCCTACCGCGGCTCCCCCACCGCCCGGCCGGCCGTTTCCGGCCAGTCGAGCCCGCGATGCCGGGCGGCGAGCCCGGCGAGCTTCGTCAGCACGGCCGGATCGGCGGGAGCGGCGCGGCCGGCCTTCATGTCGACATGGAGCAGCGTCTGTTCCGCGGTCGCGAGCGCGGTGCCATCCTCGGCGAAGAGGCGATGGAAGACCCGGATGCGCTTCTCGTCGCTCGCGAGGATCTGCGTCGTCGAGAAGAACCGGTCGCCCCGCTTCGCCTCGTCGAGATGCATGATATGCGTTTCGACCGTGTAGTAGCTGCGCCCGCCGGCGACGTAATCCGCGTCGGCGCCGATCCGGGCCAGCAACGCGTCGGTGGTCTCGCCGAAGACCTGGAGATAGCGGTGCTCGGTCATGTGGCCGTTGTAGTCGATCCACGCCTCCGGCACTTCGCCTTCCACAAGGCGGATCGGCTCGCCCACGCCGTCCTCTTGCCGGGCGGAGGCACGCAGCCGGTCTTCCTGTGCGCGGAGGAGCGCGCCGGCGCCCCAACCCGATCCCCCGCGCCGCGCCGCGAGGGCGCGTATCGTTGCGACGAGATTGTCGTCGCGAATTCTCTCAAGCTCGCGGATGGACAGGTTCCCGGTCTGCTCGTCCGACTGGCGCGCGATTCTGTCGACCAGCTTCTCGTCCAGATCTGGCACGTCCATGAGCTTCGTCCAATGCCATTTCAGCGCCGGCCCGAACTGGGCGAGAAAGTGCCGCATCCCGGACTCGCCTCCGGCGATCCGGTAGGTCTGGAACAGGCCCATCTGGGCCCATCTGAGACCGAAGGAATAGCGGATGATGTCGTCGATTTCCTCGACGGTCGCCACCTCGTCATTGACGAGCCAGAGCGCCTCGCGCCAGAGCGCCTCGAGGAGCCGGTCGCCGACGAAGGCCTCGATCTCGCGCCGAATCACCACCGGCTTCATGCCGAGAGCGGAGTAGAGGTCACGCGCGCGTCCGACCGTCCCGGCCGCGGTCGCCCGGCCCGCGACGATCTCGACCAGCGGCAGCAGATAGACCGGGTTGAACGGATGCGCCACGACGAGGCGTTCGGGATGCGCCATCCCCTCCTGCAGGTCGCTCGGCAGCAGCCCGGAGGTCGAGGAGCCGATGAGCGCGTCCGGCCGCGCCGCCGCGTCGATCGCCGCGAGCACGCTCCGCTTCAGGTCGAGCCGTTCCGGCACGCTCTCCTGGATGAAATCGGCCTCCGCCACCGCCGCCTCGATCGTCGGCGCGAAGCTGAGCTGCCCTCTGGGCGGCAGCGGCGCGGAATGGAGTCGCGCATAGGCACGCTCCGCGTTCGACATGACCTCGTTCACGATCCGCTCCGCCTCCGGACCGGGATCGAAGATCGCGACATCGACTCCGGCCAGAGCCAGCCGCGCGACCCAGCCCGCGCCGATCACGCCACCGCCGACGCAGGCGGCCTTGCGGGGCGCGCTCACCACCGGCGCTCCAAACCGAGCTTCGCCCGGACCTCGGCGGGGCCTAGCAGCCGGCATCCCATCGCGCCCACCATCGTGACCGCGCGTTCGACCAAGGCGCCATTCGTCGCCAGCACCCCCTTGTCGAGCCAGATATTGTCCTCGAGGCCGACGCGGATATTCCCCCCCGCGAGCACCGCGAGCGCGGCATAGGGCAGCTGGTCGCGGCCGATCGAGAAGGCGGAGAAGGTCCAGCCCTCGGGCATGGTGTCGACGATGGCCTTCAGCGTGCCGATGTCATTGGGCGCGCCCCAGGGAATGCCCATGCAGAGCTGGACCATCACCGGGTCGTCGATCACTCCCTGCGCCTTCAGCCATTGCGCGAGCAGCAGATGGCCGGTGTCGAAAACCTCGATCTCCGGTCGCACGCCGAGGCTCTGGATGCGACGCGCCATGTCCCGCAGCATCGCGGGTGTGTTGGTCATCACGTAGTCGCCTTCGCCGAAGTTCATCGTCCCGCAGTCGAGCGTGCAGATCTCCGGCAGGAGCTCGGCGACATGGGCGAGACGTTCGCTCGCGCCGACCATGTCGGTTCCGGCGGGATCGACCGGGAACGGCGCCTCGGTCGAACCGAGCACAAGGTCGCCGCCCATCCCCGCGGTCAGGTTCAGCACCATGTCCACGCCGGAGTCGCTTATCCTCTCGACGACCTCGCGGTAGAGCTTCGGATCGCGGGCGCCCTTCCCCGTCTCCGGGTCGCGGACATGGATATGCGCGATCGCCGCCCCGGCCTCGGCGGCCTCGACCGCCGCCGCCGCGATCTCGGCGGGCGTCACCGGCACCTTGTCGGAGCGCGACGTGGTGTCGCCCGCGCCCGTCACGGCGCAGGTGATGAAGACGTCCCTGTTCGGTCGGAGCGGCATGGCATGGGTCCTCGGCGAAACGCGATACGGGGGGAAACTTGACGTGCCGCCCGCGCGGGCATTTGATCCCGAGCGAAGCCGTTTTGACCGAATGCGAATGCGATGATCTTCGATCCCTCGGACAGCCCGCTCACGATCACGCTGCTGGTCTTCCCGGACAGTCCGCTCATGACGCTCGCGGCCACGCTCGATCCGATGCGCGCGGCCAACCGTGTCGCGGGGCGCGAGCTCTATCGCTGGGAGATCGTCTCGCTCGACGGCGCGGCGCCGGTCACGACGAGCGGCCTGCCGATCCCGGTCGACGGGCGGTTCGAGCCCGGCCGGCGGCGCGACCTCCTGATCGTGCTCGCCGCCTTCAACGTCTTCACCCATGCGACACGGGCGGCGCTGGCGGCGGTGCGGATGGGCGCGCGCAACGCCACGATGACCGGGGGCTTCGAGGCCGGCGCCTGGGTGCTCGGGCTCGCGGGGCTGCTCGACGGGCGCGCGGCGACGACGCATTGGGAGGATCTCGAGGATTTCGCCGCGCGGTTTCCGCTCGCCGATGTCCGGCCGGACCGCTGGGTGATCGACGGCCCCATGTTGACCGCGGGGGGCGCGATGCCGGCGCTCGATCTCATGCTGGCGCTCATCCGGGCGCGGCAGGGCTTCTCGACCGCGCTCGATGTCGCGAGCCTCTATGTCTATGACGAGACCCAGGCGGCGAGCGCGGCGCAGCCCCTGGTCTCGCTCGGCCGGCTCAGGGATCGCGAGCCGCGGGTCGCGGCGGCGATCCGCGTCATGGAGGCGCATCTCGACGCGCCGCTGCCGATCAGTGCGATCGCGCGGCGCGGCGGCGTCTCGACCCGGACGATCGAGACGCTGTTCCGGAGCACGGTCGGCGCCTCGCCCGGCGCCTACTATCTCGCGCTGCGCCTGAAGGCGGCGCGGCGGCTGGTGCTCGATACCCGGCTTTCCATGGCCGAGATCGCCGAGCGCGCGGGGTTTTCCTCGATCGCGGCGCTGTCACGCGCCTTCCGGCGCGAATACGGTCTGCCGCCCTCGGCCGCGCGCAAGGCGGCCCAGAGCCCGGGTCGGAACCCGGGCCGAGGCACGGGTCAGAGCCCGAGCCCCTGACGCACCGCCGCCGCGCCGGGTTCACCCTCGCGCGTGGTCACGCCGTCGAGCCAGGCGTCGAGCACGTCCGCGTTGTCCGTGAGCCATTTCTCCGCCGCCGCGGGCGCGTCCATCCCCTCGTCGAGGATGTAGCTCATCATCAGATCCTCGGATTCGACCGAGAAGACGAGGTTGGAGAGGAGCTTGCCCACATTCGGGCAGTCCGTGACGTAACCCGGCCGCGTGTTGGTCAGCACCGTGGCCGCGCCGTCGTTCGGCCCGAAGACATCGTCACCATCGGTGAGATACTCCATCTCGATGTTGACGTTCATCGGATGCGGCCGCCAGCCGAAGAAGACGATCGGCGTCTCGGACCGCGCCGCGCGCCGCACCTGGGCGAGCATCGCCTGTTCGCTCGATTCGACGAGCTGGAAGTCCTTGAGCCCGAACTTGTCGCTCTGGATCATCTCGAGGATCGTCGCATTGGCGCTGCTGCCCGCCTCGATGCCGTAGATCTTGCCGTCGATCTCCTCGGCGAACTTGGCGATATCGGCGTAGGTCTTGAGCCCGGCGTCATAGGTCGCCTTCGGCACGGCGAGGCCGATGATCGCGCCTTCGAGATTGGTGCGCGGCACCTCGATCTTGCCCTCCTCGACCAGCGGCTTCTGCGTCGGCTCCTGCAACGGCATCCAGTTGCCGAGGAAGATGTCGATATCGCCGCGCGGCAGGGCCTCGTAGGTCACGGCGACCGAGAGGATATCGACCCGCGGCTCGTAGCCGAGGTTCTCGAGGATCAGACCCGCGACCGCCGTGGTCGCCGAGATATCGGTCCAGCCCACGTCGGAGAAACGGGGGCTCGCACAGGACTCGGGCTCCTGGGCCCAGCCGGGCGCGCCGGCGAGAAGCGTGGCGACCAGGCCAGCGGTGAAAGCGCGGTATGTCATCGATACCTCCCCTCGGATTTGTTGTGCGCGAAGGATAGGCCACGCCCGCCATCAGTCTTAGCGATTTGCGCCGGCCTTTTCACGAATCCCGAAGCGCGCGCCTCCATCGGCGGCGAGGCGGGTCACTTCTCGGGCTCGTCCGCCTCCGATGGACCGACGCGGCCTTCGCTCCGGTCGCGGTAGAGCGCCGCGCGGCCGAGCAGCATGAGCGTGACCGGGGTCGTGACCGTGACGAAGGTGCCGATCAGGATTTCGTGCACCGCGAGGCGGCCCTGCATCACCGAGAAGAGCAGCATGGAGGCGATCACGATCCCCGCCGTCCCGCCGCTGGTCCCGAGCGTGGGCGCGTGCATGCGCTCGTAGAAGGTCGGGAGCCTCAGCAGGCCAAGGGCGCCGATGAAGGTCAGCGCCGCGCCCGTGACGAGAAGGGCCGCGATGATCAGCGCGACGGCCGGCGGCAGGGCGTCGAAATGCGCTCTCATTCGATCACCTCCCCGCGCATCAGGAATTTCGCCAGCGCGACGGTCGCGACGAAGGCGAGCCCCGAGATGACGAGCGCGCCCTCGAAGAAGAAGACATTGCCGGTCTTCATCCCCTGGGTGAGGAAGATCAGCATCGTGCAGACCGAGACCGCGTCGAAGGCCAGCACCCGGTCCTGCGCCCGCGGGCCGATCATCATCCGGATCACCGCGCAGGCCATGGCGGCGACCAGCGCGATCTGCGCCACGACGACGGAATAGAACAGGATGGTTCCGGTCATTGGAAGATCTCCAGGAGAAGCGACTCGTATCTCTCGCGCACGACCACGGCCAGATCGGGCCCTTCGCCGAGGTCGAGCGCGTGCAGGAGCAGCCGGCTGCTGGCGCGATCGTATTTCACCCAGGCGGAGCCCGGCATGCTGGTCACGATCGTGGCGAGGATCGCCAGCGCGAAGGGATCGCGGAGCCGCAGGCGGATCTCGACGAACCCCGGCGCGCGCGGCCCGGCGCCGGACAGGATCTGCCTCGCGACGACGACATTCGACTCGGCCACGTCGTAGAGCACGCGCCCAGCCAGCACCGGCATCAGCCACCATTTCCGCGGCCGGACCTTCGGCGGGCGGAGCGCGGACATCGCCTTGCCGGCGATGATGCCGACGAGGCCGCCGAGCAGCAGGTGGCCGAGCGAGGGTTGGTTCAGCAGAATCCACATGCCTATCACGGCAGCCGTCAGGATCGGATGGGGCAGATGGCGCATCATGGCGTCGTGCCCTCCGGCGCCGGAACGGTATCGCCGCCCGGAACCGCCGCGTCCGGCTCCTCGATCACATAGGGATTGGCGCCGAGCACGGTCTCGACATAGAGCCGCGGTTCGGAGAGCGAGCGCGCCGTCGCCTCCATGTAGCTCATGACCGAATTCGCCTGCACCGTCATGTAGAGCGTGATGCCGATGAGCCCGATGACCGGCGCGAGTTCGACAAGCGCCGCCCGGCTCCGGTCCTCCTCGTCCACGAAACCCCAGAAGGTCTGGATGCCGGTCCGGACCAGCGCGATCATCGCCGCGAGCCCGGAGACGAGCAGGAGCGCCGTCAGCGCGAAGGCGATGGCCGACGGCCCGTCACCCGCGCCGAGCCCGGCGGGATCGAAGACCGCCGAGAGGATCGCGAATTTCGCCATGAAGCCCGCGAGCGGCGGCAGCCCGGCGATCAGCAGCGCCACGCAGGCGTAACAGGTCGAGAGCACGGTGAAGACCCCGGGCAGCACCGGCCCGACGAGCGGGTCGTCATCGTCGGCCGCGTCCTCGCTGAAGCCGTAGAGCTCGGCCGTCACGGCGAAAACGGTCGCGAAACTGCCCTCGTCGCGCTCTACGAGTTCGATCATCAGGAAGAGCGCGCCGATCGCGAGGGTGGAGTTGACGAGATAGTAGAGCCCCGCCGCGACGAGATGTGGCCCCCCGCCGAGGCCGAAGATGCCGACCACCGCCAGAAGCGTGCCCGAGGAGACCAGCACGGAAGACCCGGCCATTCGCCCGAGCCCCTGGGAAGCGAGCACGCCCACCGTCCCGAAGACCACCGTGGCGAAGCCGCCGATGACGAGGATCTCCGCCCCCACGCCCGTCTCGCCCACGCCCTTTCCGAAAAGCGCGGTGAGACGGAGGATGACGTAGATCCCCACCTTGGAGAGGATCGCGAACATCGCCGCGACCGGTGGCGCGGAGGCCATGTAGGTGATCGGCAGCCAGAAGCAGAGCGGCCACATCGCGGCCTTGACGAGGAAGGCCACGCCGAGGATCGCCGCCGCCGCCTTCAGGAGCGCCTTGTCCTCCTGCGCGAGCAACGGCAGCCGCGCCGCCAGGTCGGCCATGTTGAGCGTGCCGGTCACGCCGTAGATGAGCGAGACGCCGATCAGGAACAGGAGCGAGGCGGCGAGGTTGATCGCGATGTAATGCAGGCTCACCCGCACCCTGAGCGTCCCCGATCCATGCAGCGCGAGCCCGTAGGAGGCGGCGAGCATCACCTCGAAGAAGACGAAGAGGTTGAAGAGATCGCCGGTCAGGAAGGAGCCGTTCACGCCCATCAGCAGGAACATGAAGAGGCTGTGGAAATGCTGCCCCCGGCGATCCCAGCGCGCGGTGGCGAAGATGAGCGAGCCGAGCGCGAGCACCGAGGTCAGGAGCAGCATCATCGCCGCCAGCCGGTCGAGCACCAGCACGATGGCGAAGGGCGGCGGCCAGTTCCCGAGCAGGTAGACGACGACGGTCCCCTCCTCCCCGCCCCGGCGGGCGAGGTTCAGGAGATCGTGCGCGACGACGATCATGGTCACGACGGCGATGAAGCTGATGACCCGTTTCGCCCGGCGCTGCCGGTCCTCGTAGAACAGCATCAGCGCCCCCGCGAGCAAGGGCACGAGCACCGGGGCGATGATGAGATGCTCCGGCGCCGGCATCAGTCGGTCTCCTTGCCATCGACGTGGTCGGTGTCGGTGAAGCCGCGCGAGGCGATCAGCACGACGAGAAAGAGCGCGGTGGTGGCGAAACTGATGACGATCGCGGTCAGAACGAGCGCCTGGGGCACCGGATCGGCGTAGGCGCCGGCGGCGACCGCGCCTTCCTTGCTCAGGATCGGGCTCGCCCCCGTCCTGAGGCGGCCCATCGAGAAGATGAACAGGTTCACGCCGTGGGCGAGCAGCGCGAGGCCGACGATCACCTGGTAGGTGCGGGGCCGGAGCAGCAGCCAGACGCCGGAGGCGACGAGCACGCCGATCGCGATGGCGAGGACGAGCTCCATCAGGAGGCCCCCGAGCGCCAGGCGTCCGCGGCGTCACTCTCCGCCGCCGCGGGCTTCCGATCCGGATCATCCTCGTCCGGCGCCGTCAGTTCCCGGTTCGGATCTTCCTCCACCCCGCGCTTCGAGCGGAGCGACTGATGCGCGATCGCGATCAGCATGAGGACGATCGCTCCGACGACGAGGGTGAAGACGCCGAAGTCGAAGATGAGCGCGGTCGCGAAGGGCACCTCGCCGATGAAGGGGATGTCGAGATAGCGGGCGTGCGCGGTGAGGAAGGGGAAGCCGAACATCCACGAGCCGAGCCCGGTCGCCCCCGCGATCAGGAGACCGAAGCCGATCCAGCGGATCGGCAGGATGCGCAGCCGGTCCTCGATCCAGCGCGCATCCGCGCCGAGGTATTGCAGCAGGAAGCCGATGGCGAGCGCGACGCCCGCTGCGAAGCCACCGCCCGGCAGGTCGTGGCCCCGCAGGAACAGATAGGCCGCGATCACGATGATCGCCGGGAACATCCAGCGCATCATGACCGAGGGTACGAACATGTAGTCCCTGAGCGTCGCGCCCGGCTTCCGGTCCGACTGCGCATCGTCGAAAGCGAGCTGGATGCGCTGCTGCTCGGGCACGTCGGCGGTCTCCTTCGCCGGGCGGAAACGGCGGAGCAGCGCGAAGACCGTGAGCCCGACGATACCGAGCACCGTGATCTCGCCGAGCGTGTCGAAGCCGCGGAAATCGACGAGGATCACGTTCACGACATTGGTCCCGCCGCCGAGGCTGTAGGCGTGTTCGAGGAAATAGGTCGCGATCTCGCGGTCGAGCGGGGTCGACATGACCGTGTAGGAGATCGCCGCCATCCCCGCGCCACAGAAGACCGCGATCAGGAGATCGACGAAGCGCCGTGTGCGCGCCCTGAGTTCCACGTCGCCCCTGATCTCCTCGTTCCGCTTCGGCAGCCAGCGCAGGCCGAGCAGCAGGAGCACGGTGGTCACGATCTCGACGAGAAGCTGCGTCACGGAGAGATCCGGCGCCGAGAACCAGGCGAAGGTCACGCAGGTGACGATTCCGGCACCCCCCAGCATCACCAGCGCGGCGAAACGATGGTACTTGGCCTGCCACGCCGCCCCGACCGCGCAGGCGGCGCCAATGATCCAGACGAAGGCGAAGAGCGGATCGAAATTCGCGAAGGAGATGGGCGCCCAGCCCGGTCGGTCGCGCAGGAAGGTCCCCGTAGCCGCCGCCGCCGCCATCAGGACGAGGACGCGAAGCTGAACCTGCAGCCGCTCGGTGCCGAGCACCCGGTGCAGCGTACGCATCCACTTCCACGAGAGCGCGAGCAGCATGCGCTCGAAGATGCGCTGGCCTTCGAGCTGGCGGATGACCGGCGGCCCCGCCGGCGCCCGCGCGACATGGCGGGCGAGCAGCGCGAACATGAGGCAGCCCGCGACGAGGGCGATCAAGCTCATGATGAGTGGCGCGTTGATCCCGTGCCAGAGCGCCAGGCTGTAAGTGGGCGTCGCATCGCCGAGCACCGCGACCACCGCGGCATGGAGGTAGGGCGCGATCGTCGCCGCCGGCATGATGCCGACGAGAAGACAGATCGTGACGAGGATCTCGATCGGGAACCGCATCCAGTGCGGCGGCTCGTGCGGTGTCCGCGGGCATTCGGTCGTCACCGGCCCGAAGAAGACCGAGACGATGAAGCGCAGCGAATAGGCGACGGCGAGCGCGCTCGACACCAGCGCGATCCAGGGCATCGCCCGGTCGAAGATCGAATTGTCATGCGCCTCGATCGTCTCGGCGAAGAACATCTCCTTGGAGAGAAATCCGTTCAGCAGCGGAATCCCCGCCATCGAGGCCGAGGCGACGATGGCGAGCGTCGCGGTATACGGCATCGACCGCCAGAGCCCGCCGAGCTTGCGCATGTCGCGCGTACCGGTCTCGTGGTCGATGATCCCCGCCGCCATGAAGAGCGAGGCCTTGAAGACCGCGTGGTTGATGATGTGGAAGGTCGCCGCGACGATCGCCTCCGGCGTGCCGATGCCCGCGAGCGCGGTGATGAGGCCGAGGTGGCTGATCGTCGAATAGGCGAGCAGGCCCTTCAGATCATGCTGGAAGAAGGCGAAGAAGGCCCCGAGCAGCAGCGTCGCCATGCCGACGCCGCCCACCACCCAGAACCAGGCCTCGGTTCCGTTCAGCACCGGGGCGAAGCGGATCAGCAGGAAGACCCCCGCCTTCACCATCGTCGCCGAATGCAGGTAGGCCGAGACCGGCGTCGGCGCCGACATCGCATGCGGCAGCCAGAAATGGAACGGCACCTGCGCCGATTTCGTGAAGGCGCCGAGCATGACGAGGATCAGCGCGGTGAGATAGAGGGGATCCTCCCGCACCTTGTCGCCCGAGGCGAGTACCGCGTCGAGGTCGTAGCTGCCGACGATATGGCCGATGATGATGAGCCCTGCGAGCAGGCAGAGCCCGCCCGCGCCTGTCACGATCAGCGACATGCGCGCGCCGTCACGCGCCTGCGCGTTCTGGTGCCAGTAGCCGATCAGGAGGAACGAGACGAGGCTCGTCAGTTCCCAGAACATCACGAGCAGGATCAGGTTGCCCGACATCACGAGCCCGGTCATCGAGCCCATGAAGGCGAGGAGCGAGGCGTAGAACCGCGGCGCCGGGTCGCGCGCCGAGAGGTAATAGCGCGCGTAGATCACGACGAGCAGCCCGATGCCGAGGATCAGCACCAGGAAGATCCAGGCGAAACCGTCGACGCGCAGCGAGAATTCGAGGCCGAAGGACGGCATCCAGCGGATCGTCTTCTCGACCACGCCGCCATCCGCCACCGCGCCGTGGAGTGCGACGAGAATCCCGAGGCCAAGCGCGCTCACCGCCGCCGAGAGCCAGACCTCGGCGTTGCGCAGGTTCGCGGGCGAGGTCGCGGCGACCACGCTGCCGGCGAAGGGCAGGATCAGAAGGATGAGCAGCAGGTTGCTTTCGACCATGCGACTTCATTTCAGCTTGCGGCGCCACGAGCAAGTCGGAGATGCGCCGGCCGCGGGGTCCGCGGGACCGTCGGGGACCGGAAATCGCGCCGGGGCCGCCACCTTCGCGACGGCGGGTGCGCGACGGCGGGTGCGCGACGGCGGGTCCGGGACGGGCCGTCGGGACGCGGTGCTCGATACACGAAGTTCACCGGGGCTCGCCTTGCCTTCGGCGCGGCGATGCTGTTTGTTCGCAGGCGATGTCACGCAGACTTATCATCGCATCGAACCGGACCGCCGCTCCGGGAGAGCCGCGGGCCGGCGGACTGGCCGTCGCCCTGTCCGACGCGCTCAACGAACGCGGCGGAGGCGTCTGGTTCGGCTGGTCCGGCGAGGTCGTGGAGCGCGAGACCCGCGGCGTCCGCCTCTTCGCCGATGGCGCCATCGATTTCGCCCTCGCCGATCTCACCCAGGCCGAGCATGACGGGTTCTATCTCGGCTATTCGAACCGCGCGCTCTGGCCGGTCTTCCATTACCGGACCGACCTCGCGCATTTCGACGAGGAGGATTTCGCCGCCTACGAGACCGTGAACCGCCGTTTCGGCCGCCTGCTCGCACAGCTGACCCGGCCGGAGGACGTGGTCTGGATCCACGACTACCATTTCATGCTGATGGGCGCGGAGATGCGCGCCAGCGGCTGGGACGGGCTGATGGGGTTCTTCCTCCATATCCCCTTCCCGGCCCCGGAGGTCTTCACCGCCCTGCCCCAGCATCAGCGGCTGGCGCGCGGCCTCGCGGCCTTCGATCTGGTGGGTTTCCAGACCGACCGCGACACGGCGAACTTCCGGCGCTACCTCCTCGAACATTGCGGCGGCGTTCAGCGGGAAGACGGCACGATCCGCGTCTTCGACCGCGTCCTGCGGGCGGAGACCTTCTCGATCGGGATCGATCCCGAGGATTTCGCCCGCCTCGCGGTCTCGCCGGAGGGCCGATCGGCCGCCGAGCGGCTGGGGCGGATGATCGAGAACCGCGCGCTGGTCTTCGGCGTCGACCGGATGGACTATTCCAAGGGCCTGCCGCAGCGGATGGCCGCCTTCGGCCGCATGCTCGACGAGTCGCCGGGGATGCGCGGCACGGTGAGCTTCCTGCAGATCGCGCCGCCGTCGCGCGAATCCGTCGATGCCTATCAGGCGCTCCGGGCCGAGCTCGACGGGCTCGCGGGCCGAATCAACGCCGATCACGGCGATCTCGACTGGGTGCCGATCCGCTATCTCGCACGCGGCTACCCGCGCGAGGCTCTGGCCGGGCTCTACCGGATCGCCCGGGTGGCCCTCGTCACGCCGCTCTATGACGGCATGAACCTGGTCGCGAAGGAATTCGTCGCGGCGCAGGATCCGGAGGACCCGGGCGTGCTCATCCTCTCGGGCTTCGCCGGGGCGGCGGAGCAGATGCCCGATGCGCTGCTCGTCAACCCGCATGACATCGCGGGCATGGCCGATGCGATCGAACGCGGGCTCCTGATGCCGATCGACGAGCGCAAGGAGCGCTGGAACGCGCTCATCACCGGCGTGCGCGAGAAGGACATCGCCTGGTGGCGCGTGAGCTTCCTGAAGGCGCTGGAGGAACGCGCGTGAGCCGCGATCTCGGCGAGCTCGAACTCGGACCCGGCGACGCGCTGTTTCTCGATTTCGACGGCACCCTGGCCGAACTGCGCGACGATCCCGACGCCGTGCGGCTCGACGCCGGGACCGAGGCGGCGCTGATCCGGCTCGCCGAAGCGCTCGGAGGCGCGCTCGCCATGCTGAGCGGCCGCGACATCCGCGATCTCGACCGGCGGACCCCGCGCGGGGTCTGGCGGGCCGGAGGCCACGGGCTCGAAGTCGCGGCGCCGGGCGAGATCCCGCCACCGACGCCGGGCGGCCCGGTGGCCGACATCCTTGCCCGGCTCGAAGCCCGGGTCGCCGAGTTTCCCGGCGCGAGGGTCGAGGTCAAGGGGCCGATCATGGCGATCCACTACCGCGCCGCGCCCGAGGCGGGAGAGACGCTGATCGCGGCGGCGAAGGCGGAAGCCGAGCGGTCGGAGGATCACGTGGCCCAGGCCGGGCACATGGTCGTCGAGGTGAAGCCCGCGATCGCCAACAAGGGCCGCGCCCTCGCCGCCCTCGCCGCGCGCGCGCCCTTCGCCGGGCGCCGGACGGTGATGATCGGCGACGACACGACGGACGAGGATGCGATCGTCGCGGCGCTCGGCCTTGGCGGCGTCGGCGTCTGGGTCGGAGACGGCGAGAGCGCCGCCGGCTACCGCGCGAAGGACCCGGCGGAGGTGCGCGCCTGGATCGCGCGCGAAGCGGATCGGCTGGGAGACTCACTCCCGCGTCGCCCTTGCGGAGCGTAGACGGCGGAATTAAGCCTCGCCCATGACAGACACACCGATCGCCCCGGCGGCGCCCGAGCATCAGCGCCTTCTCATCGTCGATTTCGGCAGCCAGGTGACGCAGCTCATCGCCCGCCGGCTGCGCGAGGCGCGGATCTATTGCGAGATCCATCCGTTCCAGAAGGTCGACGCGGCGTTCCTCGCGGAATTCGGGCCCCGGGCGGTGATCCTCTCCGGCGGCCCGGCGAGCGTGACCGAGGAGGCGAGCCCGCGCGCCACCCCCGAAGTCTTCACGCTCGGCGTCCCGGTGCTCGGCATCTGCTACGGCCAGCAGCTGATGATGGAACAGCTCGGCGGCAAGGTCGAAGCCGGGCACCACGCCGAATTCGGGCGCGCCTATGTGACGCCGACCGAGACGCATGACCCGCTCTTCACCGGGCTCTTCGCCACCGGCCGCGAGGAGGTCTGGATGAGCCACGGCGACCGCGTGACCGCGCTCGCCCCCGGCTTCTCGGTGATCGGCGAGAGCCCGAACGCGCCCTTCGCGATCACGAGCGACCCGGCCCGGCATTTCTACGCGGTGCAGTTCCATCCGGAGGTGCATCACACGGTCAATGGCGCGCGCATCCTGAAGAACTTCACCGATCTCGCGGGCTTCACTGGCGACTGGACCATGGCCGCCTACAAGGAACAGGCGATCGAGGCGATCCGCGCCCAGGTCGGCGATGCCAAGGTGATCTGCGGCCTCTCGGGCGGCGTCGATTCCTCCGTCGCCGCCGTCCTGATCCACGAGGCGATCGGCGACCAGCTGACCTGCGTCTTCGTCGATACCGGCCTCATGCGTATGGGCGAGGCGGAGGAGGTCGTCTCGCTCTTCCGCGACCACTACAACATCCCGCTCATTCACGCCGACGAGAGCGACCTCTTCATCGACGCGCTCGAAGGCGAGGCGGACCCGGAGACCAAGCGCAAGACCATCGGCCGGCTCTTCATCGAAGTGTTCGAGAAACACGCGAAGGAGGTCGGCAATGCGAAATTCCTCGCCCAGGGTACGCTCTACCCGGATGTGATCGAGAGCGTGAGCTTCACCGGCGGCCCGAGCGTCACGATCAAGAGCCACCACAATGTCGGTGGACTGCCCGAGCGGATGGACCTGAAGCTGGTCGAGCCCCTGCGCGAGCTCTTCAAGGACGAGGTGCGCGCGCTCGGCCGCGAGCTCGGTCTGCCGGAGAGCTTCGTCGGCCGCCACCCCTTCCCCGGCCCCGGCCTCGCGATCCGCTGCCCCGGCGGGATCACCCGCGACAAGCTCGAGATCCTGCGCAAGGCCGACGCGGTCTATCTCGACCAGATCCGCCGGCACGGGCTCTACGACCAGATCTGGCAGGCCTTCGCGGTGCTGCTCCCGGTCCGCACGGTCGGCGTGATGGGCGACGGGCGCACCTACGACTATGTCTGCGCGCTCCGGGCAGTGACCAGCGTCGACGGGATGACGGCGGATTACTATCCGTTCGAGCACACGTTCCTCGGCGAGACCGCGACGCGGATCATCAACGAGGTCAAGGGGATAAACCGGGTCACCTATGACTATACATCAAAGCCGCCGGGCACGATCGAATGGGAGTGAGCGAGATGAGTGAAGGTGAGAAGGTCTATCTCGAGGATCTCTCCGTCGGGCAGCGGTTCGAAAGCGCGCCGGTCGAACTGACGGCGGAGGCGATCAAGGCCTTCGCCGCCCAGTTCGACCCGCAGCCGTTCCACCTCGATGAGGGGGCTGCGGAGGGATCGTTCTTCCGGGGACTCGCCGCGAGCGGCTGGCATGTCGCCGGGCTCACGATGCGGATGCTGGTCGATGGCACGCTTCCGATCGCGAGCGGGCTGATCGGCGCCGAGGTGGAGGTCGCCTGGCCCCGGCCGACGCGTCCCGGGGATGTGCTGCGCGCCGTCGTGACCATCGAGGCGATCCACCCCTCCCGCTCGAAACCCGACCGGGGGTTCGTCACCGTGCGGACCGAGACGCTGAACCAGAACGACGAGCCGGCGCAGGTCATGACCTCGAAGATGCTGGTGCTGCGCCGGCCCTGAGGCCCTCTGGTCCAGAGATCCTCAGGTCCAGGGATCCCCCGGCCCCTAGAAATCGAGCCCGAGATCGAGCACCCGGGCGGAATGGGTGAGCGCGCCGCAGGAGATGTAGTCGACGCCGGTCGCGGCGACTTCCGGGAGCCGGGCGAGCGTCATGTTGCCCGACGCCTCGGTGATCAGGTTGCCCGCGACCATCGCGACGGCCTGGCCGAGCGTCGCGGTATCCATGTTGTCGAGCAGCACCACCTCGGCGCCGCCGACCGCCAGCACCTCGGCGAGCTGGTCGAGCCGGTCGACCTCGATCTCCACCCGCGTCATGTGCGAGGCCGCCGCCCGCGCCGCCGTCAGCGCCGCGCGCACCCCGCCCGCGGCGGCGATGTGGTTGTCCTTGATCAGGATCGCGTCCGAGAGCCCGAACCGGTGGCTCGACCCGCCGCCATGCGCCACCGCCGCCTTCTCGACCAGACGCAGCCCCGGCGTGGTCTTGCGCGTGCAGGTCACCTTCGCGGGCGCCGCGGCCCGGGCGAAAGCCGCCGTCATCGTGGCGATACCCGAGAGCCGCCCGGCGAAATTGAGCGCCACGCGTTCCGCCGAGAGGATCGAAGCCGCGTCGCCGGAGATTTCCATCAGCGTGTCGCCGGGTTCGCAGGCATCGCCATCCGCCCGGAGCGTCCGAAGCTCCAGCGCCGGATCGACCAGCCGGAAGGCGATCCGCGCCAGCGCCATCCCCGAGACCACGCCCGGCTCGCGCGCGTTGATCCGCGCGGCATAGCGAGTGCCGGCGGGGATCACCGCCCGTGTCGTGACATCGCCCCAGGGCCCGAGATCCTCGGCGAGCGCGGCGCGTACCAGGGGTTCGAGCAACACGTCGGGCAAGCTGAGCGCGCTCATGCCGTGACCTCTCCCATCGCCCCGGCGCGAATGCGCTCGGCGCCGGCGAGCGTCATGCGCGACCGGAGCGCCCGTTTCGGGTCCGCGTCCGGGAAATCCGTCCGGTAGTGCCCCCCGCGCGATTCCTCGCGCGCGAGCGCGGCGCCGGCGATCAGCGTCGCCGCCGCCGTCATCGCACGGAAGACCGGCGAGTCCGTGCGCGCCTCCAGTTCCGCGATCCCGCGCAGCGCGGCGCGCAGCCCCTCTCCGGACCGGGTCACGCCGACCTCCTCGGTCATGATCCGCCGGAGCCGTGCCACCGCATCCTCCGGCGGTGCGACGTCGCCCGGCGGGGGCGTGAAGGCGAGCTCGGGTGCCGCGCCGGAGGCGCCCAGCGCCATCGCGATGTCATGCGCCGCGCTCCGGCCATAGACGAGCGCCTCCAGCAACCCGTTGGAGGCCAGCCGGTTCGCGCCATGAAGCCCGGTGCAGCTGACCTCGCCGATCGCCCATAGGCCCGGCAGGCTGCTCCGCCCCGCCTCGCTGACCGCGATGCCGCCCATATGGTAATGCGCGGCCGCGGTCACCGGGATCGGCTCCAGCGCCGGGTCGATCCCGAGCGCGCGGCAGCTTCCCGCGACGGTCGGAAACCGCGTGTCGATCGCCGTGCCGATCGCGGCGCGGGTGTCGAGCATCGGCCGCCGGCCGGCGCGCCATTCGGCGAAGACCGCGCGCGCGACGACGTCGCGGGGCGCGAGCTCGGCGTCGGGATGGACCGCCGTCATGAACCGCTCGCCGCCCGCGTTGACCAGCACCGCGCCCTCGCCCCGAAGCGCCTCGGTCGCGAGCGGCAGCGGATCGGCATCGCAATCGATCGCCGTGGGGTGGAACTGCACGAATTCGGCATCGGCCACCGCCGCGCCCGCGAGCGCGGCGATCCCGAGTCCCTGGCCGCGGATCGAGCCCGGATTGGTGGTCCGCGCATAGAGCCCGCCGGCCCCGCCCGTCGCGAGCAGCACGGCCGGGGCGAGGAGCACGCCCTCGCCGGACTGCCCGTCGGCCGCGGCGAGGCGGAGCCCGGTCACCCGGCCGCCACCGACCTCGAGTCCCGTCGCGATCACCCCTTCGAGCGCCTGGACCGAGGGCGTGGCGCGCACCGCGCCAATGAGCGCCGTCATGATCGCCCGCCCCGCGCCATCGCCCTTGACCCGCACGACCCGCGCCCGGTCATGCGCCGCCTCGCGCGAGAGCACGAAGCCGCCGGCGCCGGTCCGGTCGAAAGGCGCGCCGCGTTCGGCCAGCGCGAGCACGTGTTCGAGCGCCTCCGCCGTCACCTGCTCGGCGACGCGCTGATCGACGGTGCCGGCGCCGGCGCGGATCGTGTCGGCGGCATGGCGCGCCGGGCTGTCATCCGGCCCCGCGGCCGCGGCGACACCGCCCTGGGCGAAGGCCGAACTGGCACCCTCGCCGAGCGGCTTGGGAGAGATCACCAGCACCGGACGGGGCGCGAGGCTTAGGGCCGCGTACAGCGCGGCGANGCGAAGGCCGAACTGGCACCCTCGCCGAGCGGCTTGGGAGAGATCACCAGCACCGGACGGGGCGCGAGGCTTAGGGCCGCGTACAGCGCGGCGAGCCCCGCGCCGACGATCACCACGCGATCCGTCGCGCTCACGGGAGTCCCGGACTTCATGCCGCGTTCATGTCGCGATCAGGCCGCCTTGGCTGGACGGCGGCTGATCTCGATCATCCGCTCGACGGCGCGCCGCGCGCCCGCGCTGACGGCGGGATCGACCGTGACCTCGCCCTCGCCCGTGTGGAGCGCGTAGAGCACCTTCTCGAGCGTGATCATCTTCATGTAGGGGCACATGTTGCAGGGCCGGGCGAAATCGACATCCGGCAGCGCATCGGCGATGTTGGAGGCCATCGAGCATTCGGTGACCAGCATCGCCTTCGCCGGGCGCTCCCGGCTCACCCAGTCGATGATACCCCCCGTGGAGCCGGTGAAATCGGCCTCCGCCACCACCTCGGGCGTGCATTCCGGATGGGCGATGATCTTCATCTCCGGGTCCTGGGCGCGATAGGCACGGAGATCGGAGGCGGTATAGAGCTCGTGCACGATGCAGGAGCCTTCCCACCAGACGATGCGCTTCGAGGTCTGCGCCGCGACGTTACGCGCGAGATACTGGTCGGGCGTCATGATGACGGTATCGCCCTCCATCGCCTCGACGATCTTGACCGCGTTCGCGGAGGTACAGCAGACATCCGACGCGGCCTTCACCTCGGCGGTGGTGTTGACATAGGAGACGACCGGCGCGCCCGGATAGCGGCGGCGCATCTCGGCGACGCCCTCGGCGGTGATCGAGGAGGCGAGCGAGCAGCCGGCGTCGTAATCGGGGATCAGCACGGTCTTGGCCGGGTTCAGGATCTTCGAGGTCTCGGCCATGAAATGCACACCGCACTGGACGATCACATCGGCCTCGACCTCGGTCGCGGCGATGGCGAGCTGCAGGCTGTCGCCGACGATATCGCCGATCCCGTGATAGATCTCGGGCGTCATGTAGTTATGGGCGAGGACGACCGCGTTCTTCTCGCGCTTCAGCCGCTCGATCTCGATCACGTAAGGCGCATGGAATGCCCAGTCGGCGAAGGGCACCACCCGCGCCATCCGGGCGTGGATGTCCCGCGTGGACTCGGCTTTCTCGATTGACGGGCTGAGGTCGTAGGCGTCCGCGAGCACGGACCTGATCCTGGTCGCATCGGTCATTGGCGGCCCCCCTGGCGCTGACGAGCGAATCGTCGGAAATCGCCTCCTATCGTCTTGGGCCCCCGTCGGCAAGCACGTCGTCGCGTGGCGCCGACGGGAGTCCAGGCCAGAAACAGATTGTGAATCACAATGTTGCCGGATGCGTTGGGGCCTTTCTGACTCGCGGACCAACAGCGGAGAGTTGATCGGCCGCGTTGCGCGGCAAGGTTGTTCGCGGCCCCGAAAGCGGCGGGGCTCCACCGGACGGGCGGCGGCGGCGCCCGCCTGCGAGACCCGGACTCCCCGCCAGGCGCCCGTCCTGTCGCGCAACGCCAAGCAGATGGCGCGCGCACCCCGGACCCTCCGGCAACATCCACCGATCACAACCGGAGGAAGCCCAATGTCCGACAGCGATCTCGATCGCCTGACCGTGCTCGGCGGCGGCGTCCTCGGCGGGCAGATCGCCTGGCACAGCGCGCATCGCGGCAAGACCGTGACCGTCTACGACCCTTCGGAAGACGCGATCGGGAGGTGTCGAGCCGCGCACGACGGCTATGCCGCGATCTACCGGACGGTCCTCGGGGCCAGCGACGCGGAGATCGCGGAAACCCGCGCCCGCCTGAGCTTCGGTCGCGACCTGGCGGATGCCGTGAGCGAGGCCGATATCGTCATCGAGTCGGTGCCGGAGATCCCGGAGATCAAGGCCGGGGTCTATGCCGAACTGGCGCGGTCGCTGCCGGCGCGCACCATCATCGCGACCAATTCCTCGACGCCGCTGCCACGCGATTTCGCCGCGCTGACGGGACGGCCGGAGAAGTACTGCGCCCTGCACTTCGCAAACCAGATCTGGTCGTTCAACATCGTCGAGATCATGGCGCATGCCGGCACTTCGCAGGCGACACTCGAAGCCGTGGCGCATTTCGCGATCGAGATCGGCCAGGTCCCCGTCGCGGTCCAGAAGGAGCGGAACGGCTACCTGCTGAACTCCTGGCTCGTTCCGATGCTCAACGCCTCGCTGGCGCTGGTATCGAATGGTGTGGCGACGCCGGAGGACGTGGACCGGACCTTCCTTGTCGCGAACCGGGGCGCGGGGATGGGGCCGTTCGGCTGGATCGACGTCATCGGCGTGAAGACCGCCCACGACGTGTCCGTCTACTGGGGCGAGGTCAATGACGACGCGCAGTTGAGGAAGAACGCCGCCTTCATCAGGGAGAACTACCTCGACAAGGGTCTCTCGAGGAGGCTCGGCGGTGAGGGGTTCTATACCTACCCGGACCCCGCGTTCGCCCGGCCCGATTTCCTCGACGTTCCCGATGCCTCGGCGGCGCCCGGGATCGCACGGCGCGCGAGCCTCGCAATCGCCGAACCGGCCGGCTGAGCCAGGCGTAAGATCCGGCCGAGACACCCCGGCGCCCCGCGGTCCCTCTCGGGGCCCGCTCCTCCTTCCCGCGCAGCACCGGAGCAGCCGCGGGCGCCCGTCAGGCGCCGCGGCGAGCCGCGTCCGTTGCATTGGCACGACAAGAGCGCAACCTCATGAAACGCATCCTTCTCGGCACCGCGGCCCTGTTTGGTCCGGTACCCGCCCTCGCTGATGGCATCGATCTGTCGGGCCAGCCCGTGACGCTCATGTTCCGCGACGGCACCTACGCGGAGATCGGCTACACGAACTGGCGTCCGACCCTCACTGGTGCCGACCAGACCGGCACGGACAGCCGTATGTCTATGGCGATTATCCGTTCGCGACCGGCGGCTTCAAGACCGATCTCGGGGAGAAATGGTCGGCCGCGCTGATCTTCGACCGGCCCTGGGGTGTCAACGTCGGCTGTTCCGGCGACTTCGCCTACGCGGGCACGACGGCCGACACCACCACGATGGAGCTGACCGGCCTGCTCCGATACAAGCTCGACGAGAACTGGAGCCTCCACGGCGGGCTGCGCGCCGGGCGGTTCGGAGCCGATGTCTCGCTCGACGGGCCGGCATTCGGCGATATCGGATATCACTGGAGCGGCGATTACGAATGGGGGCTCGGCTATGTCGTCGGCGGCGCCTACGAGATCCCCGAAACGGCGCTGAGCGTCGCGCTGACCTACAGTTCCAAGATCGACTACGACCTCGACAGCGTCGAGACGATCGCGCGCGGAGTCCGGCGCGGGTTGACAACGGACATCACCATGCCGCGATCGGTCAACCTCGACTTCCAGACCGGCATCGACGAGACGACGCTGCTCTACGGCTCGGTGCGCTGGGTTGACTGGTCGGGCTGGACCATCGCGCCGGCGCTGCTCGCGGAGGTCGCCGGCGCGCCGCTCGCGGAGGATGATTCCGACAGCTTCCTCTACAGGATCGGTCTTGCCCGGCAGCTGACACCGAACTTCGCCGGAGCCATCGAGATGACGTATCTTCCGTCGGAGAACGAGGTTCAGAGCGCGCTGCGACCCTACGACGGCTACACCTCGCTCGGCGCCGGAGGAACTTACACCTTCGACAGCGGACTCGCGCTGACCGCGGGCGCGGCCTACTACTGGCTCGGCGACGCGGAAGTGTCCGAGAACGGCGTCGCATCCAGATTCGATGACAACAAGGCCGTCGCTCTGAGTTTCTTCGTAGGCTATTCATTCTGAGCTCATTCTGAGCCCCGGCGCGTTTCCCGAAGCCGTCTCGCGAAGGTCGGTGCGCGGCCGGCCATGCGAGTTTCATCCGGGGCGCGACCCGGCGCGGTCCCACGGAGGCGCATGCGTCCCCTCCTCCCGAACCCGAAACTCTCGCGAGACCGATCGATGCCGACCGACACGAGGCTTGCCGGACGGCGCGACAGCATTCGCGCTTCGCGGAGTTGACCGCGACTGCCCGCCGCGGCCAAGGTTCGGGACAGTCAACCCGGAGGAAGGCCAGTGGCACGCTATTTCAACCGGGCGAGCAGCTTGAGAGGACTGCGGGATCTCGCAGCCGAGGCGGGGGCGGATCTCGCGCCGGTGATGCGCAAGATCGGGCTTCGCACCGATCTCTTGCGAAAACCGGAGGAACGCGTCGAATTCGCGGCGATATGCGCCCTGTTCGAGCAATGCGCCCTGGACTGGGACATGCCGGACCTCGGGCTTCGCATGGCGCCCTTCCAGCACCTCGACATGCTTGGTCCGGTCGCGCTCGTCACCCGCATGTCCTCCGACCTGCGCGAGGCGCTGACCTCCATGACGGCGAACCTGATCATCCACAGCAACGCCATCGTCGCGACGCTGGAGGAGGAAGGCGACACCGCCGCGCTGACGATCGAGGTGCAGCCGGTTCCGTCCGGCACCCGGCAGTACAGCTTCGCCTCGGTCGGGGTGGCGCGCAACGTGCTGGAACAGGCCGGGACCGGGCGTGTCGACCTCGTCGAAGTCCTGTTCAGCCACGACGCGGCGGAGGTGCGCGGCACCGCCGAGAGCACCTTTCGCTGCCCGGTCCGCTTCGGATCGGAGCGCAACGCGCTCTATTTCGACCGCTCCGCGCTCGACCGGCCGATCGAGCGGAGCGATGTGGCCTATCACGCGCTGATCGAGCGCTACCTGACGACGGCCCGACGCGAGGTCGCGGGCCGTGCGAGCGACGAGGCTCGCTTCGAGATCGCGCGGCAGATGGAGTTCGGAGGCTGTACGCTCGAAAGCGTGGCGCAGTCGCTGCGGCTCGAGCCGCGCAGCCTGCAGCGACGGTTGAAGCGGGAGGGGCTGACCTTCCGCGATCTGGTCGATGTCTGGCGCCGGACCCGGGCGCTGTCGCTCGTCACGAACACCCGCCTGCCGCTGGGCGAGGTCTCCCTGGCACTCGGCTATTCGGAGCAGAGCATCTTCAGCCGCGCCTTCCAGCGCTGGTACGGCAAGGCCCCGCTGGCCTATCGCTACGAGGACGCCGCGCCCGCCGGACCGATGGCGCCTCCATGAGCCGGGCCGGGCACCGGTTGCCCCGCCCCCGGTGGCCCCGCGGGCCCCGGAGCCGAGCTGGATCGCGCGAGCGGCGTCGGTGCCGATCGCGATGACCTTCTCGCCGGCCAGCCAGCGGCGCGGCAGGGACATCCATGCTCGGCGGCTGTGCCCGGCGATCACCGTCGCGGGCCGCCCGCGGCCCGTCGGGAGCGTTCAGCCGAGACGTTCCTTCAGGAAGGCGAGCTGGTCGGCGACGAACCGTTCGAAGTCGTCCCCGACATAGAGCGCGAAATGCCCCGTGTCGCAGGTATTGAGCGTCGCCGCCGGGGCCGCCTTGGCGGCGGCGATGGCGGCGTTCGGCGGCGTCGTCTGGTCACGCAGCGCGACCTGGACCAGCGTCGGCGCCTTCGCACGAAGGAGCCGACGACCCGGCGAATAGGTCGAGAGCCGCGGCAGGAACCGCGCCGGAACGTCGCCTTCGAACGTCTCGCCAGCGGGAACCAGCTCGAGATATTCGATCGCCTCCGGCGCGTTCATTATCGACAGCTCGCCCGGCGAGCCGACCGCGGGCACCCGGTGCGGCGCCCGGCCGACGAGGCTGCCGGCCAGGTCCCAGATGGCGTGCAGGCTGAGCCGCATGCCATGCGCGATGCCACCGGCGAAGGACGAGGCGATCGCATCGGTGTGCGGCCCCTGCGAGATCACCGCGGCCAGGCTCGCATCCTCGACGGCGATTGCCATCACGTGGCCGCCCGAAAGCGAGGAACCCCAGATCACGATCAGCCCATCGGCGTCCGGCAGCGCCCGGGCGAAGGCGATCGCCGCGTGGTAGTCGTCGAGCTGGCGACGGATGTCGATCAGCCGCCGCGGCACGCCGTCGCTGGCGCCGAAGTGACGGTAGTCGAATACCACCACGTCGTAGCCCTCGGCGGCGTAACGCTCGGCGTAGCGGTCGAGCCCCATTTTCTTCACCGCAGCGAGGCCGTGCGCCATGACGACACAGGGCCGCGGCGCGGCGCCCGCGGCGCGATAGTGCCAGCCGCGGCAGGTGAGGCCGCCTGAGGTGAACTCGATATCCGTGCGTTTCATGGGTCCTACTCCGCCGCTATGGTGGCGCCGTCGCACCTCGTCGCCGCCCGGGCGTCGCGCGCGATGACGTTGATCAGATGTCGCAAGAGCCTCGGGAACCGGCTTGCGAGGATGAGCGTGACATCGGAGCGGAGTCCGGGAACGATGCTGAAGCCCCCCCACGGGCTCGCGCCCCACGTCGCAGGCGACGCTGGCCCGCTCGTCAGTCGGGATCTCCGGAAAGCGCCGGCGTGCCCAGTTCCGCCGCCGGCATTGATGGCCACTCTGGGTGTGCCGCCTTGCAAGGAACATGTCATCGGCCCGTCCTCCTTTCGATTGCCCCGATATTGGGAAGTTCGCGACGTTCGCGCTTTGCCAGACTGTCCGGCTTTTTGACATTTCGCGTCCGCGTTCCAGCTCGTTCGGCGGAACGGCGACGTTCCTGACGGAATCCTGACCGATTCGGTCAGCGCGGCGTCAGGTCGCACCTGCATAAAGGCCGCATCGAAACACAAGGAGCACAGGCATGCGCATCGATGGCAACAGCGGTAACAACACGCTCCGCGGGACGAGTTCGGCCGATGATATCTATGGATTCAACGGCAATGACCGCATCGATGGTTTCGGCGGAAACGACCGACTGTACGGTGGTCGGCACAACGACGATATCGACGGCGACGGCGGCGACGATCTGATCAACGCCGGCACCGGCCATGACGAGGTCGACGGCGATTCCGGCGACGATCGTATCTTCGGCAGCGGCGGGAACGATGAGATCGACGGCGGCTCCGGCCGGGATCGTCTCTCCGGCGGCACGGGACGCGACGAGATCGACGGGGACAGCGGCGACGACCGGATCTTCGGCGGCGCCGGCGACGACGACCTCGATGGCGGCTCGGGCGATGACCGTGTCGTCGGCGGCACGGGCAACGACAGGATCGACGGCGGCTCGGGCGACGATGTGCTGGTCGGCGGAGCGGGCGCCGATGTCTTCGAATTCGACGACGATGGCGAAGGCTCGGACATCATCGAGGACTTCGATTTCGGCGCCGACCGCCTGGATTTCGATGGTTTCAACTCCCTCGACGAAGCCCTCCGGAACGCGGTTCAGCGCGGCGACGACGTCGTCTTCACGCTTCGCGGCGACGATGACAACGATGATGACGACGACGATGATGATGACGACAACGATGGCGTCGCCGGCGAAGTGACGATCCTGAACGCGACGCTGGACGACTTCGGCGCCTCGAACTTCCTCTTCGACTGAGCACGCGTCCACGCGGGACCAGGCGGCGGGCCATGACCCGCCCCCTGCCGCGTTCCTGGTCGCAAACAAGGCGCGAGCGGAGATCGGACGAGTGCCCGCACTGGTTTCCGACCATCGCCCGCGCTGCGACGAACGACAGGGCGCAGCATCTCCAAGTAGTTGTGACGCAGAGGCTGGAAGCCCAGCCCGAAGCAACCCGCCCCTGATACGGCGGCTCGTCTGCGCGACGTTCGCCACGACGACGTGGTCCCATCGAGAACTGAGCCATCCGGCCCCGCGCGTCATGAGCGCGGCGCGGTGGCTCAACCCATCGAAGCACACCGGCGTGGAGCCGGACCTATTCTACCAGTCAGCCCTGGGTTGGAGGCTCAATTCAGGTCCATGCGATGACGATGAAAAGAACGGCAATGGCTGCGAGATAGTTGGTCGCCAGCCGGTCGTAGCGGGTGTGGTCCTGCCCCGTTTCGCCGGACACTAGGCGGTTACGGCTTGAGCGGCGATGAACTTGCGGGGCGAGCGCATTCGGAGCCCTGAATGCGGGTGGTTTCGTTGTAATCCTCGATCCAGCTGGCGACAGGGCCGGCTGGCATCTTGCCCCGGCCCTCGTCGTGCCAGGGAACATCACCATCCTGCCGCTGCCACCCCACTCGCCAGAGCTCAATCCGGTCGAGAACATCTGGCAGTTCATGCGCGACTTGGACACCCTGAAGAACGGGGCTTGAGAGCATCATTTGGGCGCCGAGGCACTGTCTTGGGCGTTCTGGTACGCATATGATGACCGTTTCCGCGCTTTCACCGGGCGCTCCGGGGTCCGGGGTCGCCGTTTCCC
>NZ_JBKQWU010000015.1:0-90058 GCF_047275745.1 Amaricoccus sp. W119
TCCCCTGTCCCTCCTGCGTTCAATGCAGAAGGGAAATAGGTGGCCGGATTTTACTCCGCCCGCGGCCGGACTATCCCGCCGCTACCGTGGCCGGTTTTTGCACCGCCGCTCTCAGAGACGCGGGTGACGGGGGCTCCACCGGCGCGCGCTCCTCTTCGGCGCTCCTGCCGACCGAGAACTCGTAACTCCCCTGCGCCTCCAGGAACCGCAGGTACGCCGTCAGATGGTCCCGGCGGGCTATCCTGATCTCGTTCAGCAGCGTCGGGCCGCGCGTGGTCGCCAGCGAGGCAGGCATGCCCAACCGCTCGCAGTAGCCGGGAAGACCGCTCTGGCCGCCCGTCTCGGGGTCCATGAGATCCCAGTAATCCGCTGTGGTTTCGCCGCCGCAGAAAGCGAGGTCGTCCCGCAAACGCGCGATGCGCTCTTCCGAGGGTGGCCCGACATCCTCCACGTGGGCAACCTGCTGCTCAAGGCAGCGCTGGTGGTACGCCTTGATTCGCGCTCTGATATCTGTGTGACGCATGCTTCTCGACTCAGGATTCTGAGTGAGCGTCAGCGCAAAAGATGAAAGATGTCTGGCCGTGGATCCAGCGATCCGGCGGCAGCGGGTTCCAAGAGACAGCCGGATCGTCGTGCGGCGTCCGGGCTGATCGGGAAGGCACTGAAAGGGCCAGCGGAAGTAGAAGATTCCATGTCGTGACCGCGAGAGATGGGCGTCCAGTTTCGTCCTTGTGTCTCACTTGCGTGTCACACCGGAATTCACCGACTCAAGTCATTGATATCTCAGGAGATGGTAGGCCCGGAGGGATTTGAACCCCCAACCAAAGCGTTATGAGCGCTCTGCTCTAACCGTTGAGCTACAGGCCCGGCCCGCCTTCTGCTAGACGGCGGCGCCGTTCGGGTCAAGCGGCGCCGGTGAGGATGCGGCTCAGCACCTCGACGATCTCGGTGGCATCGTAGGGCTTGCGGACCAGCGCGCCCTCTCGGTCCTCGCCCGGCAGCGTCGTCAGGTCGTTGTACCCGGTCGCGAAGGCGTAAGGCACCCCCCGCGCGCGGAGCGCCTCGGCCACCGGCAGCGAGTTCTCGCCACCGAGATTGACGTCGAGCACCGCGACATCCGGCGCCCGGGTCTCCAGCATCCTGAGCGCCTCGGCGGTGGATCGCGCGACGCCCATCACCGCCATCCCGGCGTCCTGCAGGATCGTCTCCAGATCCATGGCGATCAAGAGCTGGTCCTCGACGATGAGCGCGACCTTGCCGGTCAGGTCGGTCTCGACGCTCTTTCGCCGCGTCCGGACCTTCGGCGCCGCGACACGACTGCCGCGCGGAACGCCCACGAAGCGCGCGGGAACGCAGAAGCGTCCCTCGATGCCTTCCGGGGCATAGGTCACTTCGCTCTCGCCGCCGAGATCATAGGGAATGCTGCGATCGATCAGCGTGGTCCCGAACCCCGCCCGCGTCGGGGGACGCACCACCGGACCGCCGGTTTCGCGCCATAAGAAGGTGCAGGACCCGTCCTCGTTCAGCTCCCAGCTCACATGCACCGCGCCGCCGGGCCGCGACAGCGCCCCGTATTTCGCTGCGTTCGTGGTCAGTTCGTGAATGACAAGCGCCATCACCGAATAGGCCCGAGCCTCCAGCCAGACGGGTGGCCCGTCGATCTCCACCCGTGTGGCACTCGTCCGGTAGGGAGAAAGCTCGGCGGCGAAGAGCTCGACCGGCTCGCCTCCGCCGTCGCCCCGGATCACCTGGTCATGCGCGAAGGCGAGCGACTGGATGCGCGCCCGCAGGGTTCCGACATATTCGCGCAGTTCGTCACCGCCGCGCTGTTCGGAGGCGACGATGGACTTCACCGCTGCGAGAATGTTCTTCACGCGGTGGTTCAATTCGTCATTGAGCACGCGCTGGCGCGTCGCGGCCTTCTCGCGCTCGTCGGCCAGAAGCTCGCTCTGACGCAACAGGATCTCGGTCAGCGCGATGCGCGCCGCCTCGGCGAAGTGGCGTTCCTCGTCGGACCAGGGCTCCGACTGGCCGTGTACCGTTTCCTTCCAGAGGGCGAAGCTCTTGCGCGGCGTCAGCCGGTCGCCAAGCGGTCCGGACTCCCGCGCCTTCTCGGGGATGCCCGCCCAGTCCACCGTCCGCGTCACCTCCCGCCGGAAGAAGAAGAGGTAATCGCCCGGCCGGCTCGACAGCGGAATGATCAGCACGCCGGCCACCTGATCCGCGTAGCGCGCCGCCGCGGGCAACGGTTGGGACAGGCAATGCGTCGCCCAGACCGCGCCATCGGCGACGTTGGCCGCGAAGGCGGTGATCGCGGCGATCTCGCTCGCGGGCGGCGTGACACCTTCCGTCACCCACTGGCCGCCGATCCAGATCCCCGCCCCGTCGCAGCGGATGAGGCGTGCGAGATCGCCGAGCGACTCGCGCAGCACCTCGGAGACTTCGCGGAAGCCGCTCGCCTGGGTGAGTATGCGGTCGAGTCGCGCCCTGGCGCGGCGCCCGGAATCGAGCGCCTGGCGGTTGCGGAGCGCGCTCAACTGCATCGAGAGGAAGTCGCCGAACATCTCCGCGCCGAGCCGCTCCGCCATGCTGAGGACACGCGGCTCGTAGTGATGGCAGGCGACGAGCCCCCAGAGTTCGCCGTCGATGCGGATCGAGATCGACATCGAGGCCGCGACGCCCATGTTACGCAGGTATTCGCAGTGAATCGGCGAAACGCTGCGGAGATGCGCGAGCGAGAGGTCGAGCGGTTCACCCGAGGCGTCGAGGGTCGGCTGGATCGAGACAGGTTCGAAACTGGCATCGGAGATGACGCGGATCGTGCTGCGCAGATAGAGCGCCCGCGCCTGCTTCGGGATGTCGGCCGCGGGGAAATAGAGCCCGAGGTAGCTTTCGAGATCGGGCCGCCGCGCCTCGCTGACCACCTTGCCGGTGCCGTCGTGCATGAACTGGTAGACCATGACCCGGTCGTAGCTCAGCATCGCCTTGACGAGCCGGACCGTCTCCTGAATCAGGCGGTCGATCGTCGTCGCGGCGGAGACCCGCTCGATCATCGCGCGGGCAAGCTCGAGGGGCTCGGCGATCCCGCTCTCGGTCGGCTCGAACTCGACGATCGAGGTTCCCTTGAGCCGGTGCGCGGCGATATCGAACCGCCCCTCGCCGATCGCCACGCCGAAGACCAGCGCGGCCCGCGATCCGTCGCGCGAGCGTGTCAGGGCGTTCCTGATCGCATGTGCCGCTTCCCGGCCGAACACATCGCCGAGATTGGCCCCGTTCAGCGCGCGCGTCACCCCGAGCATCGCCGGCGCGTTGGCGGAATGGCGCAGGATCGTGCGCGCCTGCGCGTCGACCGCGATCAGACAGCCATGCGGCTGGATGCTGCCGGGAATATGGATCGGCTCCCGATCGCAATCACTCAGATCGACATGGCGCTTCATCGCATCGACACCTCGGCGAAAGCCCGGGTCGCGCCGTCGAAGGCGGCTCTCGCGCCCTGGAGCGCGCAGGCCGGGTCCACATCCGGCGCCCGGTCCAGCCGGGCGACGAAGACGGACCAGCGACCGACCTCCTCCGGCCGCGCCAGATGCCGCGCCCCATGGCTGACACCGAACCCGAGCCGGGCGGCTCGCCCGCGCAGGATGTTGGCGCCGATCGCGGCGCCTTCCAGCACGTACAGCATGCCCGCCGCCACCGAGGGCTCGGGTATGCCGCGCCAGCTCCCGGCCTCCGGTCTCGGCTCGGAGAGATCATCGAGATCCGCGCCAATCCGGGGCGCGAGCGGTGTGACCTGCCAGTCCCCGAGCCCCTTGGGAATACGCGCCAGCCTCAGCGCCTCCTCGATCGGTGCGCGAAACACATAGAGGCCGCGCAGGTACCGGCGATAGGCCGGCTCGTCCGCGATCCGCCCAACCGACCGGTCGAGGGCGTCATGCACACCGCGCGTCTGCTCGCGGAGCATGTCGCGCAAGGATGAGGATCGGGAGGCACTAGACCGCATATCGTCGCGATAGACCCTTTTTCCTGACAGGTCACGCGTATTCGCCGGGTTCAAGGACCGAATTCCGTTTTTCCCGTCGTATCAGGGAAGTGGCCCGGTTTGATACAATCTGACCTTGAGCCCGCCATGCGCGACCGGCGGTCCTGGCGGGGCGAAGGGCAGTCCGGTCGCGCGGGCGAGCCCCGCGTCGCTGGTGACGAGGCCGACGCGCCAGCCCCCGAACCGCTCGCGCAGCACCGCGCCGAGGCTCGCATGCAGCCCCCGCAGCGGCCCCGGAGCGCCGATGCGCGCGCCATAGGGCGGATTGACCATGACGAGGCCGGGCGGTCCATCGGGCCTGGGAAGCTCCGCGACCGGGCAGCGCTCGAACTCCGTGGCGCTGGCCACACCTGCGCGCTCGGCGTTCCCGAGGCTCATTCTGACCGCCCCCTGATCGCGGTCCGACCCGCGCATGGTGAGCCCCGGCCCGGATGCCGGTCCCGTCACGGCGCGGAGCGCGGACCAGGCGTCGGGATCGAATGTCGCCAGATCCTCGAAGGCGAAGCGCCGCGCCCGGCCCGGCGCGAGTCCGAGCGCGATCTCCGCCGCCTCGATCACGAAGGTTCCCGATCCGCACATCGGATCGAGCACCGGCTCCGTCCCGGCGAAGCCGCAGGCGCGCAGGAAGAGCGCCGCCAGCGTCTCGCGCATCGGCGCCTTGGCCACAGCCTGTTTGTAGCCCCGCCGGTGCAACGATTCGCCCGAGGTATCGACGCTGATCTGGCAGAGGTCGTCCTCGATCCGGACCTTCACCACCAGCCGGGCCTCCGGATCGACCGCCGCGCCAAGCTCCTCGCGGATCGCCCGCTCGATGCGCTGCTGCGCCGCCCCGGCATGGTAGATCCGCGAGGCGCGGGTCGTCACCTCGACCCGGACGGGAGTATCGGGCCGCAGGGTCTCGCCCCAGGGGAACTTCCGCGCCCGCTTGTCGAGTTGCGCGAGATGCATGGCCCGGAAGGCGCCGATCCGCGCCAGAACCCGCCCGGCGCCGCGCAATTCGAGATTGGCCCGCCAGACCTCGGGCCAGCCACCCTGGAGGTTCACGCCACCGGGCACCGCCTCGGCCGGAGCGAAGCCGCGCTCCAGCGCCTCGGCGCGCAGGATGGGCTCAAGCCCGGGCGCGGTGGCGAGGAAGATCTCGAATCTGGCGGCGGTGTCCATGCCGCCTCGCTATCTCGGCGAACCGGGGCGCGCCATCGAAACTTCACCCTCGCGACCGCGTTGGGTCAGAGACGGCGCCGGCCCCGCCGCGCGTCGTCGAAGGCAAAGGTTGACCGGAGGATGACGACATGACTCGCAGAACACCGCTTCTCGGCGCCGCGATCATCACCGCGCTCTGCGCCACGCCCGTCCTCGCGCAATCGGAAGGGTCCGACATGCCCGCTCCGGAGGCCGCCGCCTCCGCGTTGACGGCGCCGATCGCGAGCGCGGAGGGCACGCAACTCGGCACCGTGGAGCTCAGCTTCGCGCCATCCGGCCTCGCGGTGGTGACGATCGCGCTGACCGGCGCGGCGCCCGGCCAGCACGCGGTGCATTTCCACCAGACCGGGGTCTGCGAGGCGCCGTTCGACTCGGCGGGCGGGCATCTCGCCGGAACCATGGATCACGGCGTCATGAGTGCGAGCGGCCCGCACCCCGGCGACATGCCCAATGTCAACGTCCCCGACGCGGGCGCGGTCGAGCTCACCTATTTCGTGCCGAACCTGACCGCGGATCTGGTCGAGGACGAGGATGGCAGCGCCTTCATCCTGCATGAGGTGGCCGACGACTATGCCTCGCAGCCGAGCGGGAATGCCGGGGGCCGCATGGGCTGCGCGGTGATCGCGCCCGCGAACTGAGGGCGGGGCCTCCGCCTACTCGGGCCAGGCCCGCAGCCGCACGAAGATCGCCGCCCCGGCCAGCCCGGCGGCGAGGGCGAACCAGGTCAGGGCGTAGCTCAGATGGCTGTTGCGGAACCGGATCACCGTCAGCCCGCCGACCGGGAGGCCGCCCGGATTGGGCGTCGCATCGGCGTCGATGAAATAGGGCGCGACCGGTCCCTCCAGTCCTTCCGCCGCCGCGATCGCCGCGATGTCGCGCGAGTACCACCGCCCCGCGCCCGGGTCGTTCGCCCGGAGAAAGCCGCCGCCCGGCTCGGTGACGCGCAGAAGTCCCGCGACGCTGACGGGCCCCACGACCTCCCGCCGCGCGGCCGGGTCGCGGCGCTCCGCCGGCACGAAACCCCGGTTCACCAGCACGGTGAAGGCGCCGGTGTCGAGCGGCGCCAGCACCCAGTAGCCCGCGCCCAGGTCCGTCACCGCCTGGACCGCGACCTCCTTGCCGGAGAGGAATGTACCGGTGGCACGGATCCGGCGGTAGGCATCGCGCTCGGCGGAGATCCCGGCCCAATCCTCCGGGCCCGGCGCCGCGACCGGCGCCGCCGCGACCCGGGCATCGACCCGGGCGATCAGGTCGAGCTTCCAGGCCCGCCGCTCGATCTGCCAGACCCCGAGCGCGAGAAAACCGAGGATCGCGAGCGAGACCGCCAGCAGGGCCAGAATTGAACGCGTTCGCATCACGGAAGACGACCATCGCACATGGAACGGGCGCCGGCCACGACCGGCCGACGCCCGGAAAGTTGACCCGCGGGACTTCGCGGCTATTCCTGATACGGCCGTTCGAACCGCATGTCGTCCATCACCGGCATCATGTTCCGGTTGAGGTGGAACACGATCCAGAGCGACCCCGAGAGCGTGATCACCACCAGGACGATGGTGAAGGCCGTCGAGAGCAGCAGCCAGCCGCCCTCGGCCTTCGGCGTCATGTGCAGGAAGTAGACCATGTGCACCAGGATCTGGATCAGCGCGCAGGCGAGAACGATCGCGGCGGTATAGCCGGGGCTCTCGATCGGCCGGGCCATCACGAGCAGGAAGGGGATCGCCGTCAGGATGACGGAGAGCACGAATCCCCGCATGTAGGATTCGTAGCTGCCGTGCGGCATCCCGTGCTCGTCGTGGTCATCATGCCCATGATCATGCCCGTGACCATCGTGACCCGCGTGGCCGGCGCCATGCGCGCCCTGTGCTTCTTCGGTCTGCGTGCTCATCGCAGCACTCCCAACAGATAGACGAAGGTGAAGACGCCTATCCAGACGACGTCGAGGAAATGCCAGAACAGCGACAGGCAGGCCACCCGGCGCTGGTTCGCCGGAATGAGTCCCTTGGCGCGAATCTGGAAGATCAGCACGATCAGCCAGACGATGCCGAAGGTCACGTGCAGCCCATGGGTGCCGACGAGCGCGAAGAAGGCCGAGAGGAAGGCCGAGCGCCAGGGCCCCGCCCCCTCATGGATGAGATGGGAGAACTCGTAGAGCTCGATCGCAAGGAAGGCCGCGCCGAAGGCGCCGGTGATCGCGAGCCACTTGATCGTCTGCTTCTGATCGTCGCGGTGCATCGCCAGCATCGCGAAACCGTAGGTGATCGAGGAGAGCAGCAGCATCGTCGTGTTGAGCGCGACGAGCCCGAGGTCGAAGAGGTCCCGGGGACCGGGCCCCCCAGCGAGGCTGGCGCCGAGCACGCCATAGGTGGCGAAAAGGACCGCGAAGATGAGACAGTCGCTCATCAGGTAGATCCAGAAGCCGAGGTTGGTGAACCGCCCTTCCGGATGGTGCTCCTCCTCCGCGAGGTAGAACCGGGGCACGGCCGCCCCGGTGGCCGCACCCGTGGCCGCCGGGGTCACGGTCGAAGTGTCAGCCGTCATGTCCGTCATCGATCAGACCCTCCCGGCCAGCATCTGGCCCCGCGCATCCTCGGTCGCGGTCACTTCGTCGACCGGGATGTGATAGTCGCGGCTGTAGTTGAACGTGTGCCAGATCGCATAGCCGATCACGCCGACGAAGCTGAGCGTCGCGAGCCACCAGATGTACCAGACCATCGCCAGCCCGAAGACCGTGCTGAGGCCTGCGAGGATGATCCCGCTCGACGTGTTCCTCGGCATGTGGATGGGCGCGAAGCCGGCGCTCGGCCGGACATAGCCCGCCGTCTTCATGTCCCACCAGGCGTCGATGTCGCGCACCACCGGGGTGAAGGCGAAGTTGTAGGCCGGCGGCGGCGAGGAGGTCGCCCATTCGAGCGTCCGCCCGTCCCAGGGGTCGCCCGTCGTGTCGCGCAGCTCCTCGCGCTTCAGGATCGAGACGCCGATCTGGATGATGAAGGCGGCGATGCCGCAGGCGATGATCCCCGCGCCGAGGCCCGCGATCAGGAACCAGATCTGCAGGCTCGGGTCGTCGAAGACACGGGTGCGCCGGGTGATGCCCATCAGGCCGAGCACGTAGAGCGGCGTGAAGGCGACCCAGTAGCCGATGAGCCAGCACCAGAACGAGACCTTGCCCCAGAACGGATCGAGCCGGAACCCGAGCGCCTTCGGCCACCAGAAGTTGATTCCGGCGAAGAGGCCGAAGACCACGCCGCCGATGATCACGTTGTGGAAATGCGCGATCAGGAACAGCGAGTTGTGGAGCACGAAGTCGGCCGGCGGAACCGCGAGCAGCACGCCGGTCATGCCGCCGATGGTGAAGGTCAGCATGAAGGCGACCGTCCACATCATCGGCACTTCGTAGCGGATGCGGCCGCGGAACATGGTGAAGAGCCAGTTGAAGAGCTTCGCACCCGTCGGGATCGAGATGATCATCGTCGCGATCCCGAAGAACGAGTTCACGCTCGCGCCCGAGCCCATGGTGAAGAAGTGGTGCAGCCAGACGATATAGGCGAGGATCGTGATGCAGATCGTCGCGTAGACCATCGAGGAATAGCCGAAGAGCCGCTTGCCGCAATAGGCCGCCGTCACCTCGGAGAAGATGCCGAAGGCCGGGAGGACGAGGATGTAGACCTCCGGGTGTCCCCAGATCCAGACGAGGTTCACGTACATCATCGCATTGCCGCCATTGTCGGCGGTGAAGAAGTTCGTGCCCACGTAGCGGTCGAGGGTCAGCAGCACGAGAAGCGCCGTCAGCACCGGGAAGGACGCCACGATCAGGATGTTCGAGCAGAGCGCCGTCCAGGTGAAGACCGGCATGCGCATCATGGTCATGCCCGGGCAGCGCATCTTCACGATCGTCACGATCAGGTTGATGCCCGACAGTGTCGTGCCGACGCCCGCCACCTGCAGGCCCCAGATATAGTAGTCGACGCCGACATAGGGACTCGACTGGATACCCGAGAGCGGCGGATAGGCGAGCCAGCCGGTCTGCGCGTATTCGCCGATGAAGAGCGAGACCATGGTGATGACCGCGCCGCCGACCGTCATCCAGAAGCTGAAGTTGTTCAGGAAGGGGAAGGCCACGTCGCGGGCGCCGATCTGCAGCGGCATGACGAAGTTCATGAACCCCGTCACCATCGGCATCGCCACGAAGAAGATCATGATCACGCCATGGGCGGTGAAGACCTGATCGTAGTGATGCGCGTTCAGGTAGCCTTCGGAGCCGTTGAACGCCATCGCCTGCTGCAGTCGCATCATGACCGCGTCGGCGAAGCCGCGCAGGAGCATGATGATGCCGAGGATCATGTACATGATCCCGATCTTCTTGTGGTCCACGCTCGTGAACCATTCATTCCAGAGATAGCCCCAGAGTTTGAATTTCGTGATCAGCCCGACGACCGCGAGGCCGCCGATCACCACGCCGATGAAGGTGACGACCAGGATCGGCTCCTGGATCGGGATCGCCTGCCAGGTCAACCGTCCGAAGAGGAAAGTGGTGGGAGTCGGTTCTACAACAGCCATTTAGCTCTGCCCCGCGTTCAGAAGGTTTCGCCAGATTGTCCGCTCGGGGCGGGCGCGAGCGGAGAGAGCAGCGCGAGGCTGTCCGCCCGCGGTTCCTCGGACGGCAGCGGGGCGCAAAGCTCCGCGACGTGGAACGGCGTCATGCCGAAGGGCGCGGTCGGCTTCGCCGGCGCGGGCATCAGGTTGATCGTCCCCGCGAGGCCGGTGCCGCCCTGGGAATCGAGCCAGGCCATCTCGTCGATGCACATCCGGCCCTCCTCCACGCAGCGGTTCACGATCCGGCCGAAGAGCCCCGTGGAGACCGAGGCGTAGCGCGACGCCGGTACCTTCTCGCTCGGCTCGGCGAGCGCGAGATATTCCTGACGGTCCAGCGTCCGGCCGGTCGCGCGCGCCTCGCCGATCCATTCGACGAAATCCCTCGCCTCCAGGCCGCGGAAGGTAAAATGCATGTTCGAGAAACCCGCGCCGCTGTAATTCGCCGAGATGCCGTCATATTCGCCGGGCAGGTTCATCACCGCGTGAAGCTGCGACTGCATGCCGGGCATCGCATAGATCATCCCCGCGAGCGCCGGGACGTAGAAGGCGTTCATGACGGACTGCGAGGTGAGCTTGAAGTTGATCGGCCGGTCGACCGGGGCGGCGGCGTCATTGACCGTGGCAATCCCGTATTCGGGGTAGATGAACAGCCATTTCCAGTCGAGCGCGACCACCTGGACCTCGAGCGGCCGCACATCCGCCGGGACAGGCCGCCGCTCGCCGATGTTCTCGAGCGGACGGAACGGGTCGAGCATGTGGGTGCTGACCCAGGTCAGCCCGCCGAGACAGATGATGATGAGCAGCGGCGCGGCCCAGATGATCAGTTCGAGGCTGGTCGAATGGTGCCAGTCGGGATCGTATTTCGATTTGCGGGAGGCGGCGTAGCGCCAGGCGAAGAACCCCGTCAGGCCCATCACGGGAATGATGATGAGCAGCATGAGCAGCGTCGCGGTAACGAGGACGTCGGCCTGCTGCGCCGCGACATATCCCGAGGGGTTCAGCACGACCATGTCGCATCCGCCGAGAAGTACCAGGATCGGCGGCGCCCATAGCAACGATCGTCTCAGTTTCATGTTCCCCCACTCCCGCGGTCGCGTCGTTCGAGCGGTGCCTCGTGACACCCGAGTCCGATTCATCCTTAGCATACTGAGAATCGAGAGCTATAAGAGAAAGGCGCCGGGCCGACGGATCGGCCCCGAAAACACTGAACCGGAGGCACACGCGATGTCCCACGAATCCACTGTGCCGGCGGCGGCCGAGAAGCATGGCCATGCCAGCCTTCCCGAGCTCGCCGTCGGTGTGGTCATTGGGCGAAGCTCTGAATTCTTTGACTTTTTCGTTTACGCGATCGCTTCGGTTCTGGTCTTCCCGCGAGTGATGTTCCCCTTCGCCGATCCGCTCACAGGGGTGCTCCTCTCCTTCGCGGCCTTCTCCCTCGCCTTCATCGCGCGGCCGTTCGGAACGCTTATCTTCACCGAACTCGACCGCCGCTACGGGCGGGGAATCAAGCTCACCGTGGCGCTCTTCCTGCTTGGTTGCGCCACGGCGGGCATCGCCTTCATGCCGGATTATTCCGTCGCGGGCGGCTATGCGATCCTCATCCTCTGCGCGATGCGGATCGCGCAAGGCCTTGCGCTCGGGGGCACTTGGGACGGTCTCGCCTCGCTCCTCGCCATGAACGCGCCGCCGAAGCAGCGGGGCTGGTATGCGATGATCCCCCAGATCGGCGCCCCGGTCGGGCTCTTCGTCGCGAGCGCGCTCTTCATCTACCTGATCACCGGGTTGAGCGAGGAGGACTTCCTCGCCTGGGGCTGGCGCTATCCGTTCTTCGTCGCCTTCGCGATCAACGTCGTGGCGCTCTTCGCGCGGCTCCGGCTCGTCGTCACCGACGAATACGAGCAGCAGTTCCAGGACTACGACCTGCGCCCCTCGGGCGTGCCGGAGACGATCAGGGCCGAGGGCACCAACATCCTCATCGGCGCCTTCACCCCGCTCGCCACCTTCGCGCTGTTTCACCTCGTGACGGTCTTCCCGCTGTCCTGGGTCTATCTCTCGTTCAGCGAATCGGTGACCGGCTTCCTCGCCATCGAGATGGGCACGGCGGTGGTCGGCCTCGCGGCGATCCTCGTCTCGGGCTCGCTCGCCGACCGCTTCGGGCGCCGGCGGCTGCTCTTCGCCTGCTCGGTCGGCATCGCGATCTTCGCGCTGGTCGGGCCCCTGCTCCTGAACGGCGGACAGGGCGGTGAGTTCCTGTTCATGGTGGTCGGCTTCGCGCTCCTCGGTCTCAGCTTCGGCCAGTCCTCGGGCGCGGTCGCCTCGCGCTTCGAGCGCGGCCATCGCTACACGGCCTCGGCGCTCACCTCCGATCTCGCCTGGCTCTTCGGCGCGGGATTCGCGCCGCTCGTCGCCCTTCTGCTCGCCTCGCAGTTCGGCCTCTTCGCCTCCGGCATCTACCTGTTGTCGGGCGCGATCTGCTCGCTCGTCGCGCTGGTCCTGAGCCAGCGGCTGGAGGTCGGCGAAGGCATCGAGTGATCGCCCCGGCCGGGAGCGCCACCCGCGCTTCCGGCCGTCCGGTCAGTCTCCGCGTCCGGTGTCGCGGTCGTTATCACGACTGAGCGCGGCGATGCAGATCCGCGTCGCCTCGCGGACGCGGCGGAAGCGATCGCCGCCGAGGTGCTTGCCGCCGAACCAGCGGATCACCACCACCAGATGCTCCGTCAGGCCCTCGCGCTCCAGTTCGCGCAGGATGACGGCCCCGGCGCCGGCCTCGCCATCGTCGCCCTTCAACACCCCCTCGCGCCCGATCAGCGCCCAGGAATGATGCGTCGCCTTCGCGAGCCGCCTGTCCCGGCGCAGCGTACGCAGGAGTTCGCGGGCCGCCGCGCCGTCGGCGCACGGCCCACCCGCGACCGCGTAGCGCGATCCCCGGTCGGACAGGACATTCTCGAGCACCAGCATCGGCCGTCGCTATCCTGACCCGGGCCCGGGATCAATCCGCGAAACCCCCTCGGTCACTGACGGTCGGCCCGACGGACAAAAGCGCGTTGACAGTCAGGGCGGCTTTTCCGACTATCGCGACCGCGCATGGCGCCGCCCCGGCTTGTGCTTCACCGGCATCTCTCCGGGGCGGACCGCGCGGAGACGACCGTGGCATGTTTCTGTTTCCCGAGTACAACAACGTCATGAGTGCGAATCATTCGCCCCGGGTGTCGCCCGCTCGCGCGATCGGAACCGCGATACGCGGAGTTCCGGCGGTCACGACGGACCGGCTCCCCTCGATCCGACACGGAACGAAACCGATGACCGGCCGCTCGTCCTCGGACCCCGGCGCCATGTCCGGAGCGATCGGGACCCCACGCGGGTACCCGCCCCGTTTCACCACCCCTCCGCTCCCGGGTCGTCCCGGGTCCGAGGACGAGCGGCCGGTCAGGGCAATGTCCCGCCCGGCGGAAAAGGATGTTTCAATGACCCGATTCGACGTAGCCCTCTCGCCTCAACCGGCCGCGCCCATCGGAGACGGCGCGATCGTACCGATCGTGCTCTGCGGCGGGTCGGGGACGCGGCTCTGGCCGATGTCGCGGCGCGACTATGCCAAGCAGCACGCGCCGGTGCTGGGCGCCGAGTCGCCGTTTCAGGAGACGCTGCGCCGGCTCGCGGCCAATCCGATCTTCGCCGCGCCGATCGTGATCACCAGCGTCGGCGGGCGTTTCATCGCGGCCGAGCAGGCCGCGGCCGTCCGCGTCGGGATCGAACTGGTGCTGGAGCCCGAGGGACGCGACACGCTCGCAGCGGCGACGCTCGGCGCGCTCGTGCTGGCCGAGCGGGGCGGGACCGAGGCGATCGGCCTGCTGCTCCCCTCCGATCATCTCATTCCCGATCCTGAGGCCTTCGCGGCGGCGGCGGCGGCGGCGGCCACGGCGGCCTCCGGCGGCGACCTCGTGACCTTCGGCCTCACCCCGCGCAATCCCGCGACCGGCTACGGCTACATCCGGCCCGGCGCTCCCGCCGAGAAGGGCGGCTTCCATGTCGGCGCCTTCGTCGAGAAGCCGGACGCCGAACGCGCCGAGACGCTGGTGAACGAGGGCTATCTCTGGAATGCCGGCATGTTCTGCTTCAAGGCGGGCGCGGCGCTGCGCGAGATCGACCTCCACGCGCCCGAGACGCTGCATGGTGTGCGGAACGCGATCGCCGAGGGCGGGATGGATCTCGGCTCGCTCCGCCTCGGCGACAGCTATGTCGAGGTGCCGAAGACCTCCATCGACTTTGGCGTCATGGAAAAGACCCGGCGCGCGGTCGTCATGCCCGCCGATTTCGACTGGTCCGATGTCGGTGACTGGCGCGAGATCTGGGCGGTCTCGCCGCGCGACGAGACCGGCGTCGCGACGGTGGGTGACGTGGTGGTCCGCGACAGCCGCGACAGCTATATCCGCAGCTCCGGTCGCCTGGTCTGCGCGGTCGGCGTCGAGAATCTCGCGGTGATCGAGACGCCGGACGCGGTGCTGGTCTGCCCGATGGACCGCACGCAGGATGTGAAGGCGCTCGTCAGCGCGCTGGAGCGCGATGGCCGCGTCGAGGCGACCGCCTCGGCCCGCTCCTACCGGCCCTGGGGCTGGTATCAGACGATGGACATCGGCGCCCGCTTCCGCGTGAAGCGCATCGTTGTGACCCCCGGCGCGAAACTCTCTCTGCAGCGCCATCACCACCGCGCCGAGCATTGGGTGGTCGTGAAGGGCACCGCCGAAGTCACGCGCGACGCGGAGGTGATGCTGGTGCACGAGAACCAGTCCGTGTACCTGCCCCTCGGCTCGGTCCATCGCCTCGCCAATCCCGGCAAGATCCCCTGCGAACTCATCGAGGTCCAGACCGGCTCCTATCTCGAGGAAGACGACATCATCCGGATCGAGGACGATTTCGGCCGGGGCTGAAACCGCCGGAAGGGGGGCGGTTCGCCCCCTATCCGAAGATCCCGCGCGGCATGTAGAACGAGACCACCCAGTTCGGCGCATCCACGACGCAGGAGATCCTGAGATCGCCCGCGACCGAGCAGAGCATGTAGGCATCGACCGGGCTCATCTTCTCCCGCGCGGCGAGGAGGTCGATCATGCCTGAGACCGCGTCGCGCGCCCCGGCCATCAGGTCGGGGCCGATGCCCATCGTCACGTCGTAGCCGGCGCCGTCATTGTGCCGCGTCACCGGCCCCGGCGTCCGGAACCGCGGGAAGGCGAGGTTCGCGCCCTTCTCCAGCTCGAAGGTAAGCGTCACCGCCATCGCGCTTTCGATCGCGGTGCCACAAACCTCGCCGTCGCCCTGCGCCGCATGCGTGTCGCCGACCGAGAAAAGCCCGCCCGCCACCTCGACCGGCAGCCAGAGGGTGGAGCCGGCCGAGAGGTCACGCACGTCGAGATTGCCGCCGACACGGCGCGGCGGGATGATCGAATGCCGCCCCGGCTCAGCCGGCGCGAGCCCGATGGTCCCGGTGAAAGGCTTGAGCGGAACACGCGCCCCCGGCCCATAGAGCGCGGGCGCCCCGGCCTCGTAGCGCCACATGTGGAGCGCGGGCTCGGTGAACTGGTCCGCGAGCAGGCCGAACCCCGGGATATTGGCGGTCCAGCCGAGCCCCGAGGGCTCGAAATCGCCCAGCGTCACCTTGATCGCGTCGCCCGGCTCGGCCCCGTCGATCGCAATCGGTCCGGTCACCGGATTCACCTGTCCGGCATCGAGGGTCGCGATCTCCGCCGCGGTGCTCCCGGCCGAGAAATGCCCATTGGCCGCGTCGGCGCATTCGAAGCGCAGGGTGGTGCCCGGCGCGATCGTCTCGACCGGCGCGATCGTATTGTCCCAGCCGAAGTGCTTCCGGCAGGCGTGGATCGTGTATCGCTGATCGTGCATCGCGCGCTCCGATGACCGGTTGCCGCGGCGGTCCTCCATGGCATCGCGAAAAGGACACGCCGGGGCCGATCGTCGCATGGCCCGCGCGAAGCTGTCCAGCCCCGCGCCCGGCTGGCCGGCCGCCGCCGTCAGCCGGGAACCGCGCGTCTCACCAGCCCGTCAGGCGCCCGGAGGCCGACAGGCCCCGGTTCCGCCCCGGGATCGCGCCGGTCGAGGCGAAGGTATCCTCATCCCGAGGGTCCTGTCCGCCGGCGCCATCATCAGCCTCCGCGGGCGCGAGCCGGTCCACCACCGCGGCGTTGACGGCGTAATCGCCGTCCTTCTCGATGATCGCCTCGCCGAAGTTCTTGTCGGACCAGGCGTTCAGCGATTGGCACACACCACCCGGCGCGACCCTGTGCCGGCGCGCCAGGGCTTCGAACTCCAGTTCGGACCAGTGCTCCCTGCGGACCAGTTCGGCGGCGAGCCGCGCGGTGGCGGGATCGAGGCCGGCGAGCCGGGAAGGGTCGATCGCCCGCGCCGGCCGCGGGCCAGCCGAGGTGGCGGATGGCGCGTCGGACGACGCACCGGGCGGCGGTGTCGATGGCGGGCCGTCGAGGCTCACCGGATGCCGGCCACGCGCCTTCCGGATCGCCTCCATCCGGCGCCGAACCTCCGTCCAGTCGAGACCGACGATGCCGCTGGCGCGCCGCGCTTCACCCGCGGGCGCCCGGAACTCCACGCCGGCGGGCGCGGCGGGGCCCGCCGTTCGGCGCTCCCCCGTGCCGCGACCCCTCGTGTCTCCTCCGCGCGGGGTATCGGCCGCGGGTTTCGCCCGCTCCGATGGCGCGGCCATCGCACGGGCGATCGCGCTTCCAAGCGGGACGAGCCGCCCGCCATCGGCATCGGTGGCGATGTCCCGTTCGACCGCCGCGCCATGACCGAGCGACGACAGCGTGATGAGCTCGCCCGGGTCGAGAGGGCCGGCCGATTTCCGCGGATCGGGACTGATGCCGAAACCGAGGTGGGTCAGCGCGTCGGCGACATCGACAAGCCGCTCCGGCTCCGAAGGCACCGCCCGTCCGCCGTCGAGCCGGAACAGCAGATCCCCGAGCAGCGCATGGCCGCCCGCGCCGACGCGCTCCCGCGCCCAGGCGAGGAAGAGTTCGCTCTCCCGCGATGCGTGGTAGGGGCGAAGTCCGGCGGGCAGGAAGGCATAGGCGATGATCGAGCCACGCGCCGCCGGATTCTGCCCGAGAAACCGGCTCAGCCGTTCAAGCTCGTCCATCGCGCCATCCGCGATCTCCTGTGCCACGGTCGGCGGATCGCGCAAGTCGGCGATATCGGGGAACGGCCCACCATAGGCGTCGAGATCGATCGGATGCTCGAACGCCCCGGCGGCGGAGCGGTAGACCGGCCGGAGCTCCTTCCAGAGCAGCCGGACCCGCAGCCCTTCGGGAAAGCGCTCGACGAAGCGCAGGCCGAAGAGCGCGCGGAAGTCGGCCGGGCACCGGGTCGCCGCCGTCCTGAGCTTCCGGTCACGATCGCAGGACCACCAGCTGAACAGCCATTCATGGGTGAGCGTGATCCCGTCCATGATCATCGCGCCGACGGGAACCTTGAGCGCGAGCGGCAGGCCGAATTCGCCGGCGCCCGCCGGCGGCTCCACGAGATCGGGACGGCAGAGCACCACCCGGCCCGCATCGATGAACCGGTCGAGCGCGATCCGCGCCATCGGGCTGTGCTCGACAACGCCCCGGAGGCGGAGGGCTTCGTCGAGGATCGTCTCGCGCTCTGCTTCGGAGGTGTCGTCATCGACGAAGAACCGCCGTTCGAGCCCCTGAAAATAGAGCAGCGCATAGCCGATGCCAAAGGCGCGGTCCTCGCGGCCCGTCGCGAGCCAGCGGAGATAGGCGCTGCGCGCCGCGGGCGACAGATCGGCGTAACGCGGCCATTCCGGCAGGCCCTGCCCCGCGATATCGGGTTGCGTCCGCGCCACGGGCAGCGTCGGGTCGATCCAGGAAGCGGTCGCCACGCCTTCCGCAGGCGGCGTTCCGACATGGATCATGCCCCCGACGGGCAGGCCCGCGATCATCAGGGGCTCGCCCCGCTCAAGCCATCCGTTGATCTCGGGCGCCGGGTTCACCCCGTCCGCCGTGACCGAGGGAGCCGCCGGACCGCGGCGTCGAAGGCGGAAAACCGCCGAGGCGATGATCAGGAGGGCGAGAACGATCGAGGACGCGATCATCGGCACTTCCTCCGCCACGGTTGAACCACCACAGTGAAACTATTGAAATCAACCGGGAAAGCATCTATAGGTGACAATTGTGCCCGCGCGCGCCCTGAATCTTCATCGCGGGAACATATCGATTGTCCCTCCGGTTGCCAAGGCACCGGGGTTTTCTTCGTGGAGCATAGGCGGATCGGCGACCAACCGCCCAGTCGCCCGTTCCACCACCCGGCCCTCCGCCCATCGCAGCGCCCGCTACGTCGCCCATCGCGCCGCCCGACCCAGCGCCCGCCTGCCCGCGCCTCCCGGCCCGCGCCCGATCGCTCGGGGGCGGGCCGTGTTCCTCGCATCGCTGGGTCAGGGCACATGGCACTCTCCTCAGGCGGCCGGCGCCTTCTCCCGCGTCGGCACGCGGTCGGGCGGAGGCGAGGGCATGTCGGTGGCGGAGGCGACAAGCTTCACCACCCGGTCGTAGAGCCCGGTCGGCGTCCGCCGTTGCGATATGTTGAGTACCGCCGTCTCGCGGAGTTCCTCCGCGAGGATCGACAACAGCATTTCACGGTTGATCTCGTCGTGGGTGTCGAGCCCCTCGTCGCTGACCAGCCATTTCGGCCGGCCGAGGAGCAGGCGCGCATAGCCGAGCCTTTCCTGGTCGCCGAGACTGAGCTCATGCTCCCAGCGTGCCACCCTGTCGAGACTGTCCTCCATCTTCCCGAGCCCCACGCGCCGCAGGGCGACGCGCAGTTCCTCGTCCCCGGGCATCCGGCCATCGGTGCTGAGCGCCTCGCGAAGCGGGCCCATCGGCAGGAAGGGGCGCTGCGTCAGATAGGCGACCTCGCGGTCGGGGGGGACCACGATCCGGCCGGAGCCGGCGTTCCAGAGCCCGGCGATGGCGAGAAAGAAGCTCGTGCGCCCCGAGCCGGGCTGGCCGAGGATGAGCACGCGCTCGCCCTCCCCCACCTCGAGCCAGGGCAGTTCGAGGGAGGTGGTCCCGTGTCGCGTCTTCACGCGGACGGCGTCGAGCTCGAACCGGTCGGTCGGCCCCTCGCGGCGCTCGATCAGCCCGGCGGAGGCTTCCACCCGGTCGAGGTCGAGCAGCGCCTGGCGGAAGTTCATGACGCGCAGGAGCGTCGCGCGCCATTCGGCGATGGTGTCGGTATTGTCCACGAACCAGCGCAGCGACTGCTGCACCTGGTTGAACGCGCCGACCACCATCATCAATTCGCCGAAGGTCAGGCGCCCGGCGAAATAGCCCGGCGCCGCCACCACGATCGGAAAGACCAGCGCGACCCAGCCGTAGCTGGCCGTCACCCAGGTGAGGCGCGCGCGCGCGAAGGCGACCCGCCGCAGCATCCGCACGAGCGAGGCGAGACTCGCCTCCAGCCCGCGCAGGCTGTCCGCCTCGCCATTGCTGAGCGCGATGCCCTCGGCGCGTTCCGAGCTTCGCACCAGCGCGATGCGGAACTCGGCCTCGCGGGAGTAGCGCTCGGCGCCGAGCGGCACGAGCCGCCGACCGACCCGCCAGGAGACGAGCGAACCAGAGAGGGCGTAGATGAGCGCGGCCCAGACCATGTAGCCGGGGATCTCCATGTCGCGACCCGCGATCGGGATGACCACGCCTTCGGAGAGAATCCAGAGCACGCCGATGAAGCTCAGGAGCAGGATCGAAGACTGCACGAGGCCGACGCTGAGATCGGCCGAGAGCTCCGTCAGATGCTGTGTGTCGGCCTGGATGCGCTGGTCGGGATTGACGCCGATCTCGCCCGCGCGGCTGATGCGCGCCGCCCGCTTGCGCGTCAGCCAGTTCTTCAGCAGGTCGCGTGTCGCGAGATCGCGAAGCCTGACCCGGATGAGCTGGTTGCAGCCGGTCTGGGCCACGTTCAGCACGAGAAGCGCGGCGGCGATCATCAGGAACACGCCGAGCTGCCGGAGGAACTCGTTGAAATCGCGCCGCTCGATCGCGTCGTAGAACGGCTGGTTCCACGCATTGAGCCGGACCTGCATCACCGCGGTCAGGATGATGACGATGACGATGATGACGGCGAGCAGGTAGAGGCTGTTCCGGCCGGGCGTCCGGTGTACCGCGCGAAGCAGGACGCTGACCTGATGGGTCACTCGGTTGTCGTAGGGGGCGATCGGCGCGTTCGGCATGGGTCTGCACTGCCCTCTATGCGTAGTGGGCCACTATCGGGCAGGTCGTCGCGCCGGAACAGGCCAAGTCGGCATTCTCACGTCGATGCTTCGGCGCCCGTGTTCCCGCGGCAACGCATCCGCCGGGTTCTCGGAGATCTACGGCACGAGGGTAAACGAAAGCACCCGCGGGTCCTCGCCGAAGCGCTCGATGGCGTCGAGCGCCTGGCCCTCGTGCTGGACGAGGAACAGCCGGTCGGGATTGGCCGCCGGATCGCGATCGGGCCAGACCCGCCGGCCGCCCGCGGCCTCCCGCCCGTGTTTCGCCAGCATGTCGGCCGCGACGGTGAAGGACAGCACCTCCGAGGCGCCGGGCTCGAGCGTGACCTGCCGGTGCGCGAGCCGCTCCAGGAGCCGCGGCGTCCGCTCCTCGCAGACCATGTCCTGGTAGTAGAGATGCACCGTCTCGGTGCCGCGGCGCTCGCCCGTGTTGGTCACGCGGACGCTGGCGGTGAGCGGCGTATCGCCCGAGGCGGACAGGCTCTGGCCGTCGAGCGCCCAGTCCGAGAGCGCAAAGCTCGTGTAGGAATAGCCCTCGCCGAAATGATAGGCGGCCGGCCAGCGCGCACCGAGGCCGAGATAGTAGGCGCACCAGTGATCGCGCTGCCGCCGCGCGGCCGAACCGCGCACCACCGGCACCGGCGGGCGGTCGATGCGCTCGCGCTGCGAGTCGAAACCCGAGGTGATGCCGTCGCCGATCGGCAGCCCGTGCGACAGGCGCGCGGTCGGCGCGCGGACGCCGGCGAGGATGTCGCCGATCGCATCGCCCGCGAAAGTGCCGAGATGCGAGGTCCAGAAGATCGCGTCCGCCGCCGCCTCGATCCCGGCGGGGATATGGAGCGCGCGGCCCGCGGTCACGAAGACGATGAGCTTCGCCTCCGGATTGGCGCGGCGCGTCTCCTCGACGAGACGGCGCTGCGGATACGGGAGCCGCGGATCGGCCAGCGCGGCGGATTCGCCGCTCCAGGAATGCGGCTCGCCGAGGAAGATGACGATATGGCTCGCCGCGCGCGCCAGTTTCTCCGCCTCCGTCGTCTCGCCCGGATCGGGGTCGCGGTCGTAGTCGCAGCCCCGCGCGTAGGTCGCCTCCGGCCAGTGCCGTCTTATCCCGGCGAGCGGCGTCGTCACGAGGTCGAGTCGATGGAACGCATGGCTCGAATAGGCGCCGAGCCAGTCCTCCGGGTCCTGCTCCGCGAGCGGCCCCAGCACGCAGACCCGCGCATCCTCCGGGATCGGCAGCGTGGCAGGGTCCGGCCGGGTCGGCCGCAGCATCACGACCGAGGCGGTGGCGAGGTCACGGTAGACCTCCGTCGGGCCGGCGAGCAGCGCCTGCTCATGCTCCGGCCCGGTGCCGAGAAACGGATCGTCGAGCAGGCCGAGCCGCTCCTTCAGCGTGAGCATCTCCGCCGCGCGGACCATCAGATCCTCTTCCGGGATACGGCCTTCCTCCACCAGCTCCGGCAGATGCAGCAGGTAGAGGAGCGAGCAGAGGTCGATATGCACGCCCCCCTCGGCGAAGGCGCGGTAGGCGGCTTCCTTCGGCCCCGCCGCGTAGCCGAAACCGCCGTAAAGCTCGTAGATCGCGTCGTAGTCGGATTCGATGATCGCGCCCGGCCCGGCGTTCGCCTTGGTGAGATCGCGCAGATACGGATCGGCATGGGCCGGGACGCCGTTGAGCGCCACGAAACTCATCATCACGCCATCCGCGCCCGCCTCGAAACCGCCCGTATACCGCGTCATCACCGTATCGAGGAACTCCACCCGGCTAATAGGGAGCGCGGTATAGTCGGGACCGGCGGTATACTGATAGGGGCCGAGATGCTTCAGGATCACCCCCACGCGGTCCTCGGCCGCGAGCCCCTCGGTGCTCGCCCGCGTCACCTCGCTCATGAACTTCGGGCAGGAAATGATGCCGCCCTCCTGCGTGCGGCCCTGCCGCTGCGCGAAGGCATAGTCGCAGGTGATGCGGATCAGCCGCACGCCGGCCTTGTTCGCGTCGATCGCCGCCTGTTCATGCGCGCGGCGCACGCGCTCCATGTCGAAACAGTAGAGCGGAAACGGGCCGACGAGATAGAAGCCCCGGCGCCCGTCGTCCTTGATCAGGAGCGGCGGATGGCCGTTCTCGACCGCGATCCGCTGCAATTCCCCGAGCCGGTCGCCGACCAGCCCGGACCCGCCGATCTCGCCCCGCGCCACGGCCTGCGCGATATCCTCGCCGGCGAGCGCCTGGTAGCGGCCGGGGTCGATCGAGGTCAGCTGTCCCGCGAGCTGCCGAAGCGACATGCCGTCCGCGAGCGCCCAGGCGCGGTCCGTGATATGCGGGGGCTTGGAGAAGGTCCGGTGTGTCATCGCTACCTGCGGGAATTCTGAAAGGATACCGTGTGACGATAACCTCCAGGCTGAGCACGACAAGGGCGCTTCCACCCGGCGTCGGCCTTTGCGAGACTGGTCGGGGCCGCGGGGACCGGGCACGGGTATGGACACACGCGCCCGGCATGACTGAACTGGCATGACTGAACTGGCGTGGAATGGACTGACGGGAGACGCGACGCATGAACATCGGGACCAGGACGAGCCACCCCGCGGACCGGGCCGATTTGGACGACGATGCCCTGCTCGATCTCGTCCAGCGCCAGACGCTCCGGTATTTCTGGGATTTCGCGCATCCGGTCTCCGGCCTCGCCCGCGAGCGGAGCAACATCACGCCCCGCTACGGGCACGAGGCGGTGACGACGGGCGGCTCCGGCTTCGGCGTCATGGCGATCATCACGGGCGTCTCGCGCGGCTGGATCGACCGCGCCGAGGCGGCCGAGCGGCTCTGGACCATGACGAAATTCCTGGAGAAGGCCGATGCCTATCATGGCATCTGGCCGCATTTCCTCCATGGCGAGACCGGACGGACCATCCCCTTCAGCCGCAAGGACGACGGCGGCGATCTGGTCGAGACCTCGTTTCTCCTGATGGGCCTGCTCTGCGCGCGCCAGTTCTTCGACGGAACGGACGCGACCGAAACCCGGCTGCGCGCGCTGATCGACTGGCTCTGGCGCGAGGCCGAATGGAGCTGGCACACGCAAGGCGGGCGGAACGTGCTCTACTGGCACTGGAGCCCGAACAACGGCTGGAGCATGAACCACGAGATCCGCGGCTGGAGCGAATGCCTGATCACCTATGTCCTGGCAGCTTCCGCGCCGCGCTACGCGGTCTCGCCCGAGATCTACCACCGGGGCTGGGCGGACGGGCGGCATTTCACCAACGGGCGGAGCTATCTCGGCACCACCCTGCCGCTCGGGCCGGACTGGGGCGGGCCGCTCTTCCTGTCGCAATACTCGTTTCTCGGGATCGACCCGCGCGGCCTCAGCGACCGCTACGCCGACTACTGGGAGCAGAACGTCGCCCATGCCGAGGTCAACCGCGCCTATTGCGTGGAGAACCCGCTCGGCTTCAAGGGCTACGGGGCCGATTGCTGGGGCCTCACCTCCTGCGATGGTCCGCTGCACTATGACGGGCATTCGCCGACCAACGACCGGGGCGTGATCGCGCCCACGGCGGCGCTCGGCGCCTTTCCCTATACGCCCGAGGCGTCGATGCGCGCGCTCCAGCATTTCTACCACGATCTCGGCGACCGGCTCTGGAGCGACTACGGCTTCATCGATTCCTTCAGCGAGACCGCGGACTGGTACGCGCCCTCGCATCTCGCGATCGATCAGGGGCCGATCGTCGTCATGATCGAGAACGCCCGCTCCGGCCTCCTGTGGAAGCTCTTCATGAGTTGTCCGGAGGTCCGCGCAGGCCTCGGGCGGCTCGGCTTCGCGAGCCCGCATCTGACCGACGCCCTCGTGAGTTGAGGCCCCGATCAATCGGCCAGAATATCCCGTCGCTCCGCCCGGCCGTCGATCACGCGCTCCAGCGTGATCCGCCCAAGGCGCGCGGGCAGGACCGGCTTGACGGTCGTCTCCCCGAACCGCCGCCGGATGCCGAGGGCATGGCCGAGCAGCAAGTTCATGAAGAGCCCCGGCCCGCTCGAATAGATCCGCCAGCCGCCGTCGACCGGGATGGTCCCGTCCCGCGCGCGCTGCCATTCCGAGGAGGCGAGATAGCGGTCGGCGAAGGCCGCGTCGCCGCTGCTGAAATAGGCGTTGCGCTGGCGTGGCGTGGCATTCGCGACGCATTCGGTGACGGAGACCGGATTGGCGGCGCCGATCGCCTGCCAAAGCGCCTCCGCCTCACCGAGCCGCGCCAGCGCCTCGCCGTAGCGCAGATGCGCATGGACATACATGAGCCCGATCTCGCGCCCGAAGAAGGCGGCGGATTCCGCGCGGCGGAACACGCGCTCGATGCCGCCATGATAGCCGACCGGCTGCTCCATCAGCCGCGCGCCATCGGGAAACAGCAGATGCTCGCGGATCACGCCGAGATGGTGCCGCGCCTGCGCCTCGGTGAAGATCCCGCCGATGATCCCGCGCGTCATCGGCAGGAGCGAGTACCGGAGCCCGGTCCGGCTGTCGCTGGGATGCAGGAGAAGCTCCGGCGCGCCGCCCTCCGCGTCGAAGAGCGCATAGCCCGCGACCGTGTCGTCGCGGATCAGGTGGCGGTTGAAATCGGCGCGCATCGCCTCGGCGAGCGCATGGAGATCAGCTGCCTCGCCGTCGCGTCCCGCGCGGGTCAGCACCTCGGCATAGCGGTTCACCTGCTGATAGAGCAGCGCCACGGTCCAGCCGCTGACCATCCAGTCGCGCATCCTCGGATCGACGGGCTGGAGCGAGTCGTTCCAGTCGCCCTCGCCGTAGCGGATAAGGCTGGTTCCCGGAATGAAGCGCGCGCGCACCGTGGCGATGAGCTTCTCCACATGCGCCGAGATCGGGGCCGCTTCCTCCGTGGGCGAGGCATCGTCCTTCCGCCAGGCCACGGGCTCGTCGAGGAAGGCGAGATCGTTCGTCGCCTCGACATAGTCGCAGAGCGCCTTCAGCGGCCAGACGATCACGTCGCCATGGCTGTGCCGGTCGCGGATCGTCCCGTAAGGTTCGAGCATGAACCACTGTGGCCAGTCGCCTTCGGTCTCGTTCTGCTGCGCGAAGACGATCCGGAGGATCTCCTTCACCGTCGCGTCGTGATCGAGCGCGAGCAGCAGTTCGACCGGCCCCTGGCAGACATCGCGGGTGCCCCAGGCGGCGCCGCCCGATTGTTCGAGCCCGTGCGGCACGGTGAGATGCACCATCGCATTCTGCGTGAACCAGGGCAGGGCCGCGTTCACCGCCGCCAGTTCCTCCGCCTCCCCGCTCAGCCGGAGGTCACGGGTGACACCGCGCCAATAGGCGGCCGCGGCGGCGAGACCCTCGGCCTCCGCTACCCCGGCGGCGTATTTCGTGGCGAGGCGTTCGGCGGCATCGGGATCGGCCAGCGCGCCCACGACCGCGAAGGCGAGATCGCGCGTCGGCGAAGTCCTGAGCGCCACATGCCCGCAGGACCGCCGTTCCCCATCGGGATGAAGCAGTTCGTCGCCCCCGATCGCCTCGACCTCGCCGGGCGTCGATGTGACGAGGTGATAGACCGCCTCGGGATAGCGCTGGCCCCAGAGCGAGGCCGGATCGGGGCGGAAGGCGATCCGCCGCCGCTCCGCGTCGATCTCGACCCGGCCGGCATGGTCGAACTCCCGATCGCCGAGCGCGAGCCCGCCGAAGACGATGAAGCGCCGCGCCGCCCCCTCGACGGTGACGCGCCACTGCATCGCCGGATCGGCGCCCGAGGCCACGGCGTCGACCGTCACCGTGTCCGCGCCGAGGCGATAGATCCAGCGGCAGTCGCTCAGCCCCATCTCGAAGAGCGATGGCTCGCCAAGCAGCCGCCAGCCCTCGCCGGTTTCGACCAGGATGCGAAGCCCGCCCGAGCGGGTGATGTTGTAGGGATCACGCGACGCGGAGAAGAGCCGGTGGAACGAGGTGTTGCCGATCGAGAGCAGCGAGGCGAAGACGCCGTGCATCCAGGCGGTGATGCACATCGTCGTCTCGTCGAGCAGCATCCCCTGCCCCGTCCGCGGGATCGCGCCGTGGCGCCGGCGGAGCGTCTTTTCCTTCTCGCGCAGCACGACATGGCGGTTCGCCCCGCCGTCCGGGACGAAGAACGAGAGCAGGCGACCCTCCTCGTTTTCCTCCAGCATCCGGTCGGGATGGCGCGCGGCGAGATCCGCGGCGTCGAGCGGATCGCCTGCGAGTGGGGCGGCGTCCCGGAGCAGGCTCCGGACGGGCGCCGCGAGCGTCACCGGCGGTGGCGCCGGATCGGCCGCGGCCTCGGAGATCCCCACGAGCCGCCCGAGATCGGCGTCGCCGGAGGCCTCGGGATGATCCGGTTCGAAGAAGCCGAAGAAGGTCCAGGCCGTCGCCTCGCCCGGCTTGAGGGTCTCGGTCCGCGAGCGCAGCATCGGACAGGCGACCTCATGCTGGAGCCGCTCGCCCGGGAGCGGCCGGTCCGGATCGATCCGCCCCTCGTCACGGAAGCGCGGTCCGAGAAGCTGGCCCGCGTCGGTGGCGAAACCGGCGGCGCCCTCGAGACAGCCCTGAGCGACCCAGGGGTGCGCGCCGCGTTGCGCGAGGTTCTGGCGGCTCATCACCACCGGGCCCCAGATCGGATGCCGGGCGACATGATGGTCGATGTACTGCGAGGCGAAGGCCTCGTTGCCGGTGACGAAGCCGAATTCGCCGAGGCCGACATCCTGAACCAGCGTCGCATCGCAGCTGAGCGGCATCGTGCTCGTGTTCGTCACCTCCACGCGCCAGAGCCAGAGGTTCCGGGCGGGATGGACACGGAGCGAGACGCGGTGGCGCAGGCCCTCGGCGGCGCCCTCCCAGACGAAACGATCCGCCGAGGCGCCGACCTCGACCTTCGCGCCGGGACCAACCGCCTCGACCACGGCGGACCCCGCGCCAAGCACGCGCAGGAACAGCCGGCCGATCCCGCCATCGAGCGGCGAGCCCCTGACCTGGCTGATCAGCGTGCGCCCGTTCTCGCGCCGGTGCTCGATCGCGAAGAGGCAGCCGTTGGGCAGCAGGCTGATCGCGAGGCCCGCGGAGCCGGCCAGCCGCCGCAGGCCGAGGTCGCCCTCCCGCGGGGTGTCGAAACTGTCGCGCGGCGTCATTGCTGTCTCCTGTTCCGCTGGAACGTCATCGAGGGGCGCGGCCAATCCCGGCCGCCGGCCCTGTCCACCCGGAGATCATCTCGCCCGGAACAGGCCGCCGAGGATACCCCGCACCAGCGCCTGTCCCTGACGCGTGCCGAGCTGTTTCACCACCGCCGTCGCGATCTCCGCCCCGAGCGAGGGTCGCGCCCGGGCGGTGCCAGCCCGCGCGGGCGACGCCGTCTCCCTTGGCGCCCTGGCGCTCTTCTCCTGCGCCTCGCGCAGCATCCGCTCGGCCATCTCCTCGGACTTGCGCCGCGCCTCGGCCTCCTTCGCCGCCTGATCGGCGCGGTCCGCGAGCATCTCCGCGGCGGATTCGCGGTTGATCGCGGTGTCATAGCGCCCGGCGAGCGGCGAGGCCTTGAGCGTCTCCGCCCGCTCCGCGCCGGTGACAGGGCCGAGACGCGACTGGGGCGGGCGGATCAGGCAGCGGCTCACCATCGCCGGCACGCCCTTTTCCTCGAGCAGCGACACCACCGCCTCGCCGGTCCCGACCTCCCTGATCGCGGTCTCGGTGTCGAAGGCGGGGTTGGGGCGGAAGGTCTCGGCCGCCTGCCTGAGCGCCTTCTGGTCGCGCGGCGTGAAGGCGCGGAGCGCATGCTGGACCCGGTTGCCGAGTTGTCCCAGCACCTCGGGCGGCACGTCGTCGGGGTTCTGCGTGACAAAATAGACCCCGACCCCCTTGGAGCGGATCAGCCGCACCACCTGCGCCACCTTGTCGACCAGGGCCTTCGGCGCGTCCTTGAAGAGCAGATGCGCCTCGTCGAAGAAGAAGGCGAGGACCGGCTTGTCCGGATCGCCGACCTCGGGCAGCTGCTCGAAAAGCTCCGACAGGAGCCAGAGCAGGAAGGTCGCGTAGAGCCGGGGCGATTGCATGAGCTTGTCGGCCATCAGCACGTTGATCCGGCCCATGCCCTCGTCATCGACCGCCATCAGGTCCTTGAGCTCGAGATGCGGCTCACCGAAGAAGGCGCGCGCGCCCTGGTTCTCGAGCACGAGCAGCGCCCGCTGGATCGCCCCGACCGAGGCGGGGGCGATGTTGCCATAGCTCCGCCCGACCTCGGAGGCATTGTCCGAGAGCCAGGTCAGCATCGCCGTCAGGTCATCGAAATCGAGCAGCGCCATGCCCTGTTCGTCGGCGACGCGGAAGGCGATGTTGAGCACGCCCTCCTGCGCGTCGGAGAGTTCGAGGATGCGTGAGAGGAGCAGCGGGCCCATCTCCGTGACCGTCGTCCTGACCTGATGGCCGTCCTCGCCGAAGAGATCCCAGAAGACCACCGGATAGCCGCGGTAGGCGAAATCGGCGAAACCGATCTTCTCCGCGCGTTCGCGGAGCGCGGCGTCGAGTTTGCCCGCCGGATCGCCGGGCCGGGACAGGCCCGAGACATCGCCCTTGGCGTCCTGGACGAAGACCGGCACGCCCGCCGCCGACAAGCCCTCTGCCAGCACCTGAAGCGTGACGGTCTTGCCCGTCCCGGTCGCGCCGGCGACAAGTCCGTGGCGGTTCGCGTAACGCAGGAGAAGCTCGCGCGGATCGGCGTAGCCCTCGCCCGCGCCGCCAACCAGTATCCGGTTTTCGTCCATCGTCTCCACCAGTTGCTCGCGGGAAAAATATGGCGCGTGGCCGAGGGAAGGGCAATCGTCTCCGACCCGCTCCGCCCCGAACGCCTCTCGCGGGTTCGGCGGACACACGCGCTTTATCGTCGCGGCGTTGACTTGCGCGGCGATGAGTGACAAGCCGCTCGCAATCTTACGGAAGGATGCGAGCAGACCATGTCGTTCGACGCACAACGCCTGATTCTGGCCGCGGCCCTTGGTCTCGGCCTCGCCGGCCCCGCGCTGTCCCAGGAGACTCCGCCCGCGGCCGAGGGAGCCCCCGAAACGCCGGCTCCGGAGGCGGCGCCCCCCGCGGCGACGACCCCCGAGACGCCGCCCGCTCCGGCGCCGGAGGGGCAGGCCCAACCTTCGACCGGGGACCCGGCCGCCGCCGAGCCGCGGGAGATCGTGCGCGAAACCTTCGGCGACTGGCAGGTGCGCTGCGCCCCTGAGATCAACGAGTGTTACATGTACCAGCTCGCGCTCGACGAGGCGAACAACCCGGTCGCCGAGGTGAGCTTCCAGAAGCTGCCTGTCGGCGGCGAAGCAACCGCGGGCGCCACGGTGGTGAGCCCGCTCGGCACGCTGCTGACCACCGGTGTCGCGCTTCAGGTCGACACTAACCCGGCACGGCAATATCCGTTCAGCTGGTGCACCCAGATCGGCTGCTTCGCCCGTTTCGTAATGACCGAAGATACGATCGACGCGTTCAAACGCGGCAGTTCAGGCAGACTCTCGCTCGTCTCCGTCACGCAGCCAGACCGCCCGGTCACTCTGAACCTGTCCCTGACGGGGTTCACCGCCGCCTATGACTCGCTCGACCCGCCTGCCGGCGCGCCGATCCCCACGACCCCGGCCACACCGCGGGCCGCCCCGGCGCCGACGATGCCGTCGCTCGCCCCGAGCAACAACTAGACCCCGGCGGGTCGGGAGCAACTGCGCGAAGCAGGCGCCCCCGACCCTCACCGCGCTCGCAGCCAGCACGACCTGGAACGAGCCAACGCAAGTCAGACGCGCCGCAGCACCAGCACCGCGTTCAGCCCGCCGAAGGCGAAGGCGTTGCTCATCACGGCGTCGGGACGCGCCTCGCGCGCCACATTCGGCACCACATCGAGATCGCAATCGGGATCTGGCGCGTCGTAGTTGATCGTGGGCGCGATCACGCCCTCGCGGAGCGCCATTACGCAGGCGAGAAGCTCGACCGCGCCGGTGCCGCCCATGATATGGCCGTGCATCGATTTGGTCGAAGACACCATCAGCCGGTCGGCATGGGCGCCGAAGACGGCGCGGATCGCCGCGCATTCGGTGCGGTCGTTGACGGTCGTGCCGGTCCCGTGCGCGTTCACATAGCCGATGGTCTCGGGCGGCAGGCCCGCGTCGCGCAAGGCCCCGCGCATCGCCCGTTCCGCCCCTTGCTGGTTCGGCGTGACGATATCGGAGGCGTCGGAGGTCATGCAGAAGCCCGCGACTTCCGCGAGGATCTCGGCGCCGCGCGCCCGGGCGTGCTCGTAGTCCTCGAAGACGAAGATCGCCGCCCCCTCGCCCTGCACCATGCCGTTCCGGTTCGCCGAGAAGGGCCGGCAACCGTCCTTCGACATCACCCGCAGCCCTTCCCAGGCCTTGATGCCGCCGAAACAGAGCATGCTGTCGCTGCCGCCGGTCAGCACGACCCGGGCCTGGCCCGAGCGGATCAGCCCGAATGCCTGGCCCATCGCATGGTTCGACGAGGCGCAGGCGGTGGCGACGGCGAATGTCGGCCCCCGCAGGTCATGGACCATCGAGACATGGCTGGCGGCGGCGTTCATCATCAGCCGCGGCACGACGAAGGGATGCACCCGGTTCTTGCCGCGCTCGAAGACGTCGCGGTAATTCTCGTCCTGGGTCTGGAGCCCGCCGCCGGCGGTGCCGAGCACCACCCCGGTCCGTTCCGCCAGTTCCTCGCCGATTTCGAGCCCGGAGGCCGAAAGCGCCTCGCGCGCGGCGATCAGCGCGTATTGCGTGAACGGGTCGTAAAGCGTCAGGGCCTGCCGCGGGAAATACCGCTCGGGGTCATAGCCCCTGATCTGCGCGCCGATCCGGATCGCGAGCCGGTCGACATCGGCGAAGTGAAGTTCGCCGATCCCGGAGCGTCCCTCGCGCATCGCCGCCCCGGTCGCCGCGGCGCCGTCGCCGAGCGCGCAGAAGGCCCCCTGCCCGGTGATGACAACCCGACGCATGCTCAGGCGTTCGCGTCGATCAGCTTCTCCACGGCGCGAACCATCGTCTCGACGCTGCTGATGTCGAATTCCGAGGCCTTCGGGTCGTTCGCATTGAACGGCACCTGGATGTCGAAGGTCTCCTCGATCGCGAACACCGCCTCCACGAGGCCGAGCGAGTCGATGCCGAGGTCGGCGAGGGTCGCGTCCATCCTGACCTCGCCCGGCTCGAGAACGGCCTGTTCGGCGAGAATGGAGATCACCTTGTCTCTGACTGCGTCCTTTACGTCCTCGGACATGCTGCCTCCATCGCTCGGGATCCGAGCCGAACCTCTAATCGGTCTCCCCGGACTTTGAAACCTGTTTTTGCCCCTGCGAAAGGCGCGTGAGGACCCTCGGGAGCCGCCGGAGCGCCTTGTACATCTCGACATTCGCCTCCATCGGCACCGCGGGATAGCCCATCATGATCCGGTTCGGCGGCACGTTGGAGGCAACGCCGGAATTGCCGGTGACGACTGAGTTGGCGCCGATCGTCAGGTGATCGGCCACCGCCGCCGCGCCGCCGAGCACCACGCGGTCCTCGATCACGGTCGAGCCGCCCACCGCGACATGACCGCAGATGAGGCAGGTCCGGCCGACCTTCACGTTGTGGCCGATCTGCACCAGATTGTCGATCTTGGTCCCGTCGCCGACGAGCGTGTCGGCGATCGTGCCGCGATCCACGCAGGAATTGGCGCCGACCTCCACGTCGTCGCCGATCGTGACCGAGCCCAGCGAGTTGATCCGGACATAGCTCTCCTGCGCCTTGGCGCTGATCGCGCCGACCGCGCGGGCTTCCTCGACATTGCCGGGGGTGGGCGTGACGAAGGAGAAGCCGTCCGCGCCGATGACCGCGCCCGGCTGCGCGATGAACCGCGCCCCGATCCGCACCCGGGCGCCGATCCTGACGCCGGTCTGGATCAGCGCGTCGGGACCGATCACAGCGTCCTCGGCGATGGTCACATGGGCGAAGATCCGGGCGTTCGGGCCGACTCGGGCGTTCTCCCCGATCACCACGAAGGGCCCGATCGCCGCGCCCTCGCCGATCTCGGCCGAAGGGTCGATGACCGCGGTCGGATGGATGCCCGCCGCGATCCGGGGTGCGATGTCGAAGGCGTGGGTCACGCCCGCCATCAGGTAGCGCGCGCGCGGCGCCACGATCGCGGCCTCGAGCCCCAGCGCCTCCCAGTCCGCGCCGGGCCAGAGGACGGCGGCGCGCGCGGCGCCGAGGCGTAAGCCCTCGGCGAAGGCCGGGCTCATGGCGAGGGCGATCTGGCTGGGGCCGGCCTTGTCGGGCTCCGCCGCGCCATCGAGCGGTACACTCCCGTCGCCGAGCGCCTCCGCCCCCAGCGCGCGTGCCAGTTCACCGACCGAGATCATGCCTTCCCCCCTTCGCGCGAACGCGCCCGCGGCCCTTCGTCGCGCGATGCCCCGCGACCGACACTATCGCCGAACGCTGTCCGGTCAATCATCCTTCCGCCGCCGGGAAGTCGAGACCCGCCGCCTCCAGCGCGGTCAGCACCGCCCGATCCCGGCCATAGACGTCGTCGCGGTAGCGGATCGCCCCGCCGTCATCGACGAAAACCGTGCGGTAGACGATGTTGACCGCGATCGGATGCGTGAGCTTCACCGTCTTCTCCGACCCGGCCGCGACCCAGCCGTCGAAGGCCGCCTCCGGATCGCTGACCTGATCCCGCAGCAGGAGCCGGGCGAAGCCGTCGGGGTCCTGGACCCGGATGCAGCCGTTCGAATAGGCGCGCGCGTCGCGGGCGAAATACTCGCGGTGCGGCGTGTCGTGCATGTAGATCGCATGCACGTTCGGGAACATGAACTTGACCTTGCCGAGCGCGTTGCCGTCGCTCGGGATCTGCCGGATGCGGAACGGGAAACTGTCGCCCAGCGACGCCCAGTCGATGAGCCGCGGATCGATTACCGTGCCCGACCGGGTCATGAGCTGCATGTTGGACCGCGCCAGAACGCCGGGATCGCGGCGGAGCCGCGGCACCAGGTCGCGCTTGGCGATGCTGCTCGGCACATTCCAGGTCGGGTTCACGACCATGTAGCTCATGACCTCGGAGAATTCGGTCGTCCGGGTCTCGCGCGCTTCGCCGACCACCGTCTTCGTGGTCCAGACCGGAGTTCCGTTCTCGTAGACCCGGGCGCTGTAGTCGGGAATGTTCACCATGACGTAGCGCGGCCCGAGATCGTGATTGAGCCAGCGCAGCCGTTCGAGGTTGACCACCACCTGCCCGAGGCGATCGCGGGGCGAGGCGTTGATCTGGACGAGCGTATGCTGGCCCACGACGCCATCGTCGTTGAGCCCGTGGTCGCGCTGGAAGGCCCTGACCTCGGCTTCGAGCGCCGCGTCGAAACGGTCCGTGCTCGCGATCTGCTCCGAGCCAGCGTCCATCGGGGCGGTCTCCGGCGCGACCCCGGCGGCTTCGAGGCTGTCCGCCTCGGTGGGAGTGGCTTCGGCGCTGGCGTCACCGGGACTGGTGTCCGCGGAACGGATGTCCTCGGGGCTGGTGGGTCTGGCAGCCTCGTATCCCATCCGGGCCAGCCGCGCCCGCAGTTCCCCGACACGGGCGCCCGTCTCGCCCGCGCGCAGCGTCGGCCCGCCGCTGACCGCGGCGCCCCAGGCGTCCTCCGCCAACAGGGTTTCGAGCCGGGCCTTCTCGGCGATCAGCCGGGCGTATTCCGGGGAATCCGGCGCCAGTTCCGCCAGCACTTCGCCGACCGGCGCGGCGGCGAGCCGGCCGAGCAGCGCGTCGGGGGTGAGCCGGATCGGCGCGATCGCGATCTCCGGATCGACCGCCGACGGCGTCAGGACACCGGAATCGAGATCCCGCGCGTAACCGAGGAAGGCGCGGGTCGCCGCGACCTCGCGCGGTGCCTCGCCCGCGGCGGAGAAGAGCCCGGCCAGCCCCTCGGCATCGTAGCGCGCGGCCGGCATCGCCTGCGCCGGGGCCGCCCGGAGCGCGGCGACGAGCGTATCGAGATCGGCCGTGTTCCAGTACGGGGTGAAATCCCGCTTCGCATAGAAATCCTCGATCGCCACGCGCTCGGCATCGCCAAGCGACGCCGTTCCGGCGAGAATTCCGTCGCGGAACGCGGCCTGCTCCGGCGAAAGCGGCGGAACCGGCACCTGCGTCGGCTCCGTTCCGGGATGGGTCACGTCGCCGCCCAGCTCAGGCGTCGTGACGCCGGCCGGCGTCACCGCGGCGGCGCCCATCGTCGGCTTCGTCGTCGTGGCCGTCGTCGCGTCCGTCGCGGTCGCCGTGTTCGCAGCCGCGATCAGGCTCTCGTCGACGCTCGCATCGACCGCGGGCACATCCGGCAGCACCACTTCCGTCGAGGCACCCGCCACCGGATTCGGTGACGACACCTGCGCGGCCCCCTCCGAGACCCCCGGTGCGACCCCCGGTGCGCCTCCCTGTGCAATCGCCGCCTCGCACCCGAGCCCCGCGAGCAGCAGGGCCCCGAGAACACGCGCCTTCCGTCCTGAAGCCATCTCCGCTCCTGCCTCGCCGTCCGGGACCCGCCTTCCTGGCTCGCCCTCCGGGCCTTGTTTTGCAGGCCAGCGTAACCGCCTTCGGTGCCCCTAGGCAAGATTTCCAAGGGCGCCCGCGTGCAGAACGTCCTGTAAGGTACGGGTACGCAACGAAAAGTGATCGGCGGATTTCCGCCTATGTTCGGCGCGGGCATCGCCGGGGTTGGCAGGTTCGCGCCGGTATGGCAGCTTCGGAGGCAAGGGACGGTCAAAAATGTCCCGCGGGCACATATCGAGGCAGTGAAATGAATATCGACGAGATCAAACCGTCGCGCCGGGCGATCCTTGGCGTTTTCGCAGGACTATGCACCGTGGCCGCGGCGCCGGTCTACGCGCGCGCTCCGGGGCTCATGCGCAAGGCGGGCAAGACCCGTTCCATCTCCATGTACAGCCAGCGTACCGGCGAATCGATCAAGACGATCTACCATGTCGACGGGAAGTACATCCCCGAGGCCATGTCCGAGATCAGCTATTTCATGCGGGACTGGCGCCAGAACGAGGTGCGGGCCTACGACCCCAACAACATCGACAACCTGGCCGCGACGCTCGCGCTCATGGAGACGAGCGAGCCGTATCTTATGATCTCGGGCTACCGCACGCCCCGGACCAACCGGATGCTGCGCGGCGCCGCCAGCAATTCCTACCACATGCGCGCCATGGCCGCCGACATCCGGCTGAAGAGCCGCGACGTGCGCACGATCCAGCGCGCGGCGCTCAGGTGCAACGGCGGCGGCGTCGGCTATTACCGGCGGTCGAACTTCGTGCATATCGACTGCGGCCCGGTCCGGACCTGGAACGGCTGATCAGGGGGCGGTGAAGGCCGCCCGCTTCCCCGGATGCCCGCCGAGAACCGGGCGAACTCGGGGCCGCCCCGAGTTCGCCCTCGATGCCGAACGGACGGTTCATCCCGCCCGCGTTCACCGCGCTCGCGGGTCAGGCGCGGATGGCGCCGTCCCCTTCCACGAGATATTTGAAGCTCGTCAGCTGCTCCGCGCCGACGGGCCCGCGCGCGTGGAGCTTGCCCGTGGCGATGCCGATCTCGGCGCCCATGCCGAATTCGCCGCCGTCCGCGAACTGTGTCGAGGCGTTACGCATGAGAATCGCGCTGTCGAGGCGCTGGAAGAAGCGCTCCGCCACCGCGTCGTCCTCGGTGATCACGCAATCGGTGTGATTCGACCCGAAGCGCCGGATATGCTCGATCGCGCCGTCGACGCCATCGACCAGCCGGGCCGCGATGATGCTGTCGAGATATTCGCGCCCCCAGTCATCCTCGCCCGCCGGGACCACGCCCGGCAGCGCCTGCAGGTCGTCGTCGCCCCGGACCTCGACCCCGGCGCCGATGAGATCCGCGATGAAGGGCGCGCCCTCGGCCTCGAAGAAGGCGCGGTCGATCAGCAGGCATTCCGCCGCGCCGCAGATGCCGGTGCGCCGGGTTTTCGCGTTCAGGATGACCTTGCGCGCCTTGGCGAGATCGGCGGCCTTGTCGACATAGACATGCACGATGCCTTCGAGATGCGCGAAGACCGGCACGCGCGCCTCGGCCTGGACGCGGCCGACGAGGCTCTTGCCGCCGCGGGGCACGATGACGTCGATATGTTCGACCATTCCAAGCATCTCGCCCACCGCCTCACGGTCGCGCGTGGGCACGATCTGGATGCTGGCCGCCGTCAGGTTCGCGGCCTCCAGCCCCTGGACGAGGCAGGCATGAATGACCTGCGACGTGCGGAAACTCTCGGAGCCGCCGCGCAGGATCGCGGCGTTGCCGGCCTTGAGGCAGAGCGCGCCCGCGTCCGCGGTCACATTGGGCCGGCTCTCGAAGATGACGCCGATCACGCCGATCGGTGTGCGTACCCGGCGGATGCGCAGGCCGTTCGGCCGGTCCCATTCGGTGAGCACGGCGCCGACCGGATCGGGCTGCGCGGCGATGGCGCGGAGCCCGTCGACCATGCCGCGGATGCGCTCCTCGTCGAGTTCGAGCCGGTCGAGCATCGCGCCCGACAGGCCCTTCGCCCGCGCATCCGCCATATCGGCGGCGTTCGCGGTGAGAATCTCCTCGCGCCGGTCCCAGATCGCCTGAGCGGCGGCGCTGAGCGCCATGTCCTTCTGCTCGGAAGACGCATAGGCGAGCTCGCGGGAGGCGGCGCGCGCCGCGATCCCGATCTCCCGCATCTCGGCCTTGACGCCGAAGGTCCCGTCCATGTCGTCTCTCCCCTTCGCGCGTCAGAGCGCCATGTCGTCGCGGTGAACGAGCGCCGCCCGGCCCGGATAGCCGAGCAGTTCCGCGATCCTGTTGGACCGATGGCCCATGATGCGCCGGGCCTCATCCGAATCATAGCCCGCGAGCGCCTTCGCAACCACCTCGCCGTCCGGCCCGGCGATCTCGACCGGATCGCCGCGCAAGAAGCCGCCGTCGATCGCGCGCACGCCCGCCGGCAGCAGTGACTTGCCCCGTTCGAGCGCCGCGAGCGCGCCCGCGTCGATGGTGAGCCGCCCCTTCGGCTTCATGCCTAGAATCCAGCGCTTGCGCGCCGCGCGCGGGTCGCCCACGGGCTCGAACCAGGTGCAGTTCGCCCCCTCCTCCAGCGCCCGGATCGGCCGGTCGATGGCGCCGAGGCTGATCGACATCGCGCAGCCCGCCCGCGTCGCCACACGGGCCGCCAGAAGCTTGGTCTTCATCCCGCCCTTCGACAGCGCCGAGCCGGTCCCGCCCGCCATCGCCTCGATCGCGGGCGTGATGCGCTCGACCACCTCGAACCGCCGCGCCGAGGCGTCGTCGCGCGGATTGGCGGTATAGAGTCCGTCCACGTCCGAGAGCAGCAGGAGGTGATCGGCGCTCGCCATGCTCGCGACCTGCGCGGCGAGGCGGTCATTGTCGCCGTAGCGGATCTCGTCGGTCGCGACCGTGTCGTTCTCGTTCACGATCGGCACGACACCGAGTTCCAAGAGCGTGCCGAGCGTGCGGCGCGAGTTGAGATAGCGCCGGCGCCGCTCGCTGTCCTCGAGCGTGACGAGGATCTGCGCCGTGGTGATGCCATGCGGCGCCAGCACCGTCTCATAGGCCTGGGCGAGCCGGATCTGCCCCACCGCCGCCGCCGCCTGGCTCTGTTCGAGCGACAGCGCGGTCGCCGGCAGGCCGAGGACACGGCGGCCGAGCGCGATCGAGCCGGAGGACACGAGGATCACCTGCTTACCGCGTCGGCGCAGGTCGGCGACATCGGCGGCGAGCCCTTCGACCCATTTCATCCGGAGCCCGCCGGTCTCCTGCGAGACGAGCAGCGCCGATCCGATCTTGACCACCACGCGCCTGGCGCGCGCGAGCCGCTCGGCGGAGCCGGAACCCGCCGTGTCTCCGGCGAGCCTCGCACCCGTGACGGTCCCGGCGTTGCTTCCAGCCATGGTCCCGGGCCGCGTCAGGGAGTCCACGGCGCACGCTCCCGCCGCGCATCCTCCGTGATGGCGCGGCTCTCATGAATGATGGCGCGGAGCGCGCGGAGGATCTCGGTGACGCCTTCGCCGCTCGCCCCGGAGAGCGCGAATATCTTCTGGCCGCCGCTCGCCTCACCCAGCGCGTCGAGCGCCGCGTCGCGGGCTTCCGGATCGAGGGCGTCCACCTTGTTGAGCGCGGTGATCCGCGGCTTCCGCGCCAGCCCCTCGCCGTAAAGCTCCAGCTCCTCGATGATCACCCGGTAATCCTCGACCAGCGTCTCCGAGGTTCCGTCGAGGAGATGCAGCAGCACCGCGCAGCGTTCGACATGGCCGAGGAACAGATCGCCGAGCCCCTTGCCCTCATGCGCCCCCTCGATCAGCCCCGGAATGTCGGCGAGCACGAATTCCGCGCCATCGACGCTCACCACGCCGAGGTTCGGGTGAAGCGTCGTGAAGGGATAATCGGCGATCTTCGGCTTCGCATTCGAGGTCGCGGCGAGAAAGGTGGACTTGCCCGCGTTCGGCAGTCCGACGAGCCCCGCGTCGGCGATGAGCTTCAGCCGCAGCCAGATGGTGCGCTCGACGCCCTCCTGCCCGGGATTGGCGAGCCGGGGCGCCTGATTGGTCGAGGTCTTGAACCGGAGGTTGCCCCAGCCGCCATTGCCGCCCTTCCCAAGCAGCACCCGCTGGCCGACATGGGTCAGATCGGCGATCAGCGTCTCGCCATCCTCCTCCAGGATCTCGGTCCCGACCGGAACCTTCAGCACGACATCCTCGGCGCTCTTGCCGGTGCGCTGCGCGCCCATGCCGTGCTGGCCGTTCTTCGCGAAGAAATGCTGCTGGTAGCGGTAGTCGATCAGGGTGTTGAGCCCCTCCACCGCCTCGGCCCAGACATCGCCGCCCGCGCCGCCATCGCCGCCGTCGGGACCGCCGAATTCGATGAACTTCTCCCGCCGGAAGCTGACGCAACCCTGCCCGCCCGAGCCGGAACGGAGATGTACGCGGGCCAGATCGAGGAACTTCACCGCCCGCCTCCTACGAAACTGCCCGCCTCGCGGCGATAGCGGAAGGTGGGCACCATCGCCGCGCGCGCGACCGAATGCGCCTCTCCCGCGCCGAGCCAGGCGAATCCCGCCCGTGTCAGCGCCCGCGCCGCGCGTTCGTTGTCCTGAAAGACCTGCGCGACCAGAACCGGAATCCCGGCCGCGTCGGCGAAGTCCACGATCGCGTGCACCGCCTCGGAGGCGTAGCCCGCGCCCCAGAAGGCGGGCGCGATCCAGTAGCCGAGCTCCGCCGTGCCGTCGCCGAGCACCTTGATCGCGCTCGTCCCGATCAGGCCGTTCTCCTCGTCGGCGCCGCTGTCGATCGCCCAGACCAGCTCGCGGCCCTCGCGGCGGCGCACCCGCTCGATGAAGGCGTCGGCGAGGCCGGGCGGATAGGGATGCGGGACACCGGTCGTCATCTTCGCCACCCGCGCGTCGCTCGCATAGAGGCTGATCAGCGCGGCATCGGCCGGCCGGAGCCGCCGGAGCCGGAGCCGGGCGGTGGCGAGGTCATCCTGATGCAGCGTGATCTCGGACATGACGGAAACCCCGATCCGAAAAGCAGAAGGCCGGCGTCTCCGCCGGCCTTCTGGGAGATATTCTGCCCCTGGGACCGGCTTACTCGGCGGCCTCCGCCACCGGAAGCACCGATACGAAGGTACGCCCCTTCAACCCCTTGTGAAAGGTGACGGTTCCCTCGGTCACGGCGAAGATCGTGTGGTCCCGGCCGAGGCCGACACCCGCGCCCGGCCACCACTTCGTGCCGCGCTGGCGGACCACGATGTTGCCGGGAATGACGCGCTCGCCACCGAACTTCTTGACGCCGAGCCGACGTCCCTTGCTGTCGCGGCCGTTCCGGGACGAGCCGCCTGCCTTTTTATGTGCCATCGAACCCTACTCCTCACTCGGCCGCGTCGGCGCCGTTCTTGTCCTCGCCCGACTTTTCCTCACCGGACCTTCCCTGGCCCGAGGCGAGGATCTCGGTGATCCGCACGCGGGTGAGCTGCTGCCGGTGCCCGCGGGTGCGCTGCGACGAATGCTTGCGCCGCCGCTTGACGAAGGAGATCACCTTCGGACCCTTGGTCTGCTCCAGCACCTCGGCCTTCACGATCGCGCCTTCCACGAGCGGGGCGCCGATCGTCACGGACTCGCCGCCGAGCACGAGCACTTCGTTGAACTCGACCGTCTCGCCGGCCTCGGCCGAGAGCTTCTCGACCAGAAAGACATCGTTCTTGGCGACCTTGTATTGCTTGCCGCCAGTCTTCACCACCGCGAACATTCGCGTCTCCTTCGTATCCCGCGTCCTGTGGCCCCGGCTTCGCCGGCGTTTCGCGGAGCCCATCGGTCCCGCGCCTCGAACTGCGCTTTCACAAAGCCATACCTCCCGCCACCCATCGAGGGCCCGGGAGAGGCGTCTATCGCGAAACTCGCGTGGCCTGTCAAGCTCTGGCGTCAAGCTCTGGCGTCAAGCTTCGGCGTCAGGCTTCCACGTTGGAAGTCGCGGCGCTGGAGATCGCTGCGTTCGAAGACGCCGCGACGGCGCCCCCCTCCGCCTGGGGGAACTCGCGGCCGTAGGGTCGGACGCGGATGTTCTCGCGCCGGAGCCGGTCGACCACGGCGAAATTGATATCCGACCGCGCCGTCAGCGCGAAATTCACGTCGCGGAGCCAGACGCGGATCTCGAAATCCATCGTGTCGGGCCCGAGATTCATGAGCAGCACGACGGGCGCCGGATCGCGGACGCCAAGCGGATGATCCTCGGCGATCTCGAGCAGCATGGCCGCGACGGCCTCCGCGTCGGCGTCGTAGGTCACGCTGACCGGGACCTCGATCCGGCCGACCATGCCGGTATGGGTGCGATTGAGCACCGTCCCCGAGATCAGGTCCGAATTGGGCAGGATCACGCTCGCCCGGTCGAAGGTCTCGATCTGGGTCGCGCGGACCGAGATGCGCCGGACGTAGCCCGCGAAAGTGCCGACCTCGATCCAGTCGCCCTCCTTCACCGGACGCTCCACCAGAAGGATGATGCCGGAGACGAAGTTCGAGACGATTGTCTGCAGCCCGAAGCCGATCCCGACCGAGAGCGCGCCGGCGACGATCGCGATGCTGGAGAGATCGAGCCCGGTCGCCGAGATCGCCACCAGCGTCGCGACGGCGTAGCCGAGATAGCCGATGCCCGAGGTCAGCGCGGTCTTGCCGCCCACGTCGAGCCGGGTGCGCGGCAGGACCGAGCTCACGAGCACGGATTGCGTCGCGCGCGTGATCGCGACGCCGATCAGGAAGACCGCCGTGAAGGTGAGGACGATGCCGAGCGAAAGGTGAACGCCGCCGAGCGTGCCTCCCTCCCGCAGCCAGAGCCAGACGCTCGCGAGGTCGGAGGGCCGCGCACCCCATGTGAGCGCGAGAAGCGGGGCCGCGACGATGAGCAACAGGGCCACGAGGATGACGGGCCCGAGCCCGCGGTCGGGCGCGGTGTCGGGCAGCGACAGGAAGCCGCGCAGCGTCTTGCTCATCAGGTCGAAGAGCACGATCGCGGCCCCGACGAGCCCGAGCGTCAGGATCATCGGGTAGAGCGTGGCCTGCGAGGCGGCGAAGAAGCCGGTCGCCGCCAGCGCCGGAGCGCCGATCCCGATGAGCCAGACCGCGCGCTCCAGGAAGCTCACGAGCCTGAGCGTGAGGGCGCTGGTCCGTTCCTCGGGTGGCAGCGCCTCGTCGCGCAGTTTGATATTCGCCTGGATCTCGGCCAGAAGCCCGGAGATGCGCCAGAGCCCCCAGCCGCCGATCAGCGTGACCGGGAAATGCAGCACGCTGTTCGCCGCCGGGCTCAGTTGCCAGCCCGACAGGCTGTCGATGACGAGATAGTGCCAGCCGAGCACGCCCCCCAGGAGGTAGATGAGCCGCGCGCCCCGTCGCGCCCCGGCGTTGTCGAGGTGCACGAGGCGGAACGCCGGAAGACGCGGCGCGAAGACGCTGCTCGCGAGCCAGCCGGCGCCGATCCCGACCAGCACGAACCGCGGCAGGTTGTAGATGCGGATCGAATCGGAGCCGAGCAGCAGTTCCGGATCGAGCGCGGCGAAAAGGAGCACAGCCCCGACCGCGGGCACCAGAAGCCGGATGATGTTGCGGAGCGCGACGAGCCAGGCGATCATCCGCGCGCCCCTCGCCCGTTTCAGCGACCGTTCGGTCCAGTTCGTGAGCCGGGACCGCAGGCTCACGATGATGGCGATGCCGAAGACGATCACTGCCAGGCTGCGCGGCACGGTGCGCGTCACGGTCGAGGCCGTGTCGCTGTCCCAGGTGAGCGCTGCCTCGGCGGACCGGCGAAGCTCGTGCTGGATCTGGCCGAATTCCTCCAGCGCCTCGCCCCAGTTGCGCGGGAAGAGCGGACTCGGCCCCATGGCGCGGAGCTCGACGGAAAGCCGCCGCCAGACCTCCTCGTCGATCTGGGTCACCAGCGTATCTATCTCGCTCGCCGCTTCCTGGGCGCGCAGCAGCGGAACCTGCGCCTGGGCGGCGGCGGCGGCGAGCGTCTCGCGATGCTGGGCGAGTTCGGGCGGCTCCTCCGCGCCATCGGCGGGCGCGGGTTCGAGCGCCTTCAGCCGCCCGTTCGCCTGGTCATAGACGCTCTGCGCCCGGCGGATCGTCTCGCTCACCTCGCCGCGCAGCGCGAGGAGTTCCTCGCGCAGCTGCTCGACGGACTGGCTGTCCGCGTCCGGCGACGCCAGCAGGACCCGCGCGGCCGCGGCGACGTTCCCGAGGCGCGCGTCGAAATTCCCCTCGGCGGTCGGCGTCGTCTCGGACTCCGCCCCGGCCGCGGTCTCCTCGGAGGCCGACGGGGTGATCGTCTGGACGAATGCCGGACCGGCGAGCCAGACCAGCGCCGCGAGCAAGACTGCCCCGACGATGATCCGTCCGGTGAACCCCAGTCGCCCGATCGTGTCAGGCCACCTGAACATCCGGAATATCGCTCCTCGCCGCCTCCAGCCATTCCGGAACCGGCAGGTTCTTGCTCCGGAGGAAGTCGGGGTTGAACAGTTTCGACTGATAGCGCGTGCCGTAGTCGCAGAGCACGGTCACGATCGTATGTCCCGGGCCCATGTCGCGCGCCATGCGCATCGCGCCCGCGACGTTGATCCCCGTCGAGGAACCCATGCAGAGGCCCTCCTCGCTCAGCAGGTCGAAGACGGTGCTCACCGCCTCGTCGTCGTGGATGTTGTAGGCCATGTCGACGGTCAGCCCTTCGAGATTGGCCGTGATCCGCCCCTGGCCGATCCCCTCGGTGATCGAGCTCCCCTCGGCCTTCAGCTCGCCATGCTGGTAATAGTTGTAGAGCGCCGCGCCGTCGGGATCGGCGAGGCCGATCCTCACGTCGGGCTTGCGCGCGCGCAGCCCCTCGGCGACGCCCGCGAGCGTTCCGCCGGAACCGACCGCGCAGATGAAGCCGTCGACCACGCCGCCGGTCTGGTCCCAGATCTCGGGCGCCGTGCTTTCGACATGCGCGCGGCGGTTAGCGACATTGTCGAACTGGTTCGCCCAGACCGCGCCGTTCGGATCGCTCCTGGCGATTTCCTCAGCGAGACGGCCGGAATAGCGCACGTAGTTGTTGGGGTCGCGATAGGGCTTCGCCGGAACCTCGACCAGCGTCGCGCCGGCGAGGCGCAGCATGTCCTTCTTTTCCTGCGTCTGCGTCTCGGGGATCACGATCACCGTCCGGTAGCCCATCGAGGAGCCGAGAAGCGCCAGGCCGATCCCGGTATTGCCCGCCGTTCCCTCGACGATCGTGCCTCCGGGCCGAAGTTCGCCGCGCGCGACGGCGTCGCGGATGATCCAGAGCGCGGCGCGGTCCTTGACCGACTGGCCCGGATTCATGAACTCGGCCTTCCCGAGGATCTCGCAGCCCGTCAGTTCGGACGCCTTGCGGAGCCGGATGAGCGGCGTGTCACCCACGGCCTGAGCCAAATCCAACGCGGTCTTCATTGCCAACCTCGGCGCACTGGTCACGATCAGCCCCGCTTACCCGCTCGGACCCCGCGCTTCAAGCGGCGCCCCAGTCCCGCCGGAGCCGCCCGGCATGCTTCTCCAGCCACAAAAGCGCGATGATGGCAGGCGCGTTGCTCACTTCTCCGTTGGCGACGGCGTCGAGCGCGGTCCGGAGCGGCACGACTAGGCTCCGGATGTCCTCGGCCTCGCTGTCGAGTCCGAAGGTGCCGCCCGCCTCCGACAGATCCGCCTCGCCGACATAGGCCTCGAGATGTTCCGCCAGCACGCCGACCGAGGAATAGTAGGAGCCGATCCGCTCGATCCGACCGAGCGTCAGCCCGGCTTCCTCGCTCGCCTCGCGCCGAGCGGTCGCCTCGGGGGTTTCCATCGGATCGCACCGCCCTGCGATCACTTCGAGGCACCAGGGATTGGGGTCTCCCCGGCCGAGGGGTCCGGAGCGGAACTGCTCGACCAGCATCACGAGGTCGCGCTTCGGATCGTAGGGCAGCACGGTGACGGCATCGCCGCTCACGAAGACCGCGCGATCGACGACGGGCGAGAAGCCGCCGTCGTAGCGGCGGAACCGGAGCGCGTATTCCTCGACGGCGAAATAGTTCGTGTAGACCGGATCGCGGCTCAGCACTTCGACATCGCCCGGGCCGAATTCGGAGCGGAGCGTCACGGGCGTGCGCCGCGCGCGTCCCCGGGCACGGGCGAGCGCGCGGAACGCGATGCCGGGCAGGAGCGCGGGCATGTCCGCCGCGGCGTGCCGGCCCCTCAGCCGCGCGATCTCCTCGGCCGCCTCGCAGACCAGATCATGCCATTCGCCGTCCCAGTCCGCCCGCGTCCAGTCGCGGCTCGCGGCGGCGGCGGGCAGGACATAGGTGTCGACGATCCGGCGCCGCCCCTCCGCCTGGACGCCCGCGACCAGCGGCGCGGCGCCGATCGCCGCCATGAAAAAGTCGAGCCGCTCCCGCGCGGGCCGGTCGAGGTCGAGGACGAAACCTCGCGCGTGCGCCCCCGGCCGCCGGGTCGGCGCCAGCCCTATGCCATCCCGCGCCGCGGCGATCGCATGATCGCCGAGCGTCGCGGCGATGCGCTCTCCGGGATCGGTGCCCCCGCCGATGCCCCCCGTGATGCCCCCAGTGATGCCACCGGTGACCGCGGCGAAGAGCCGCGGATCGCACACTGGCTCGGACAGAAATACCTCGCGCATCCTACCTAAGAACCCGTTGCCTTCCGTTGAACTTCGGTTCACTCGCCAGGAAGACGGTGATCCGAAACGCTGTCTGGCTCGTAGCAGTGCCACGAGAGGATGAACAAGGTCTGCCATGAACAGGGGGCATGTACCCGCCGAGGTTCTCGCCAGCTACGCCGATGGCTCGCTTGCCGACGGGATGTGCCTCATCGTCGCCGGGCACCTGACGTTCTGCCCGCGCTGCCGCGACCACCTCGACCGCCTCGAGGCGCTGGGGGGCGCGCTCCTGACCGAACCGGCGCCGGGGTGCTGCGCGAAGCCCGATCTCGGCAAGATCCTCTCGCGGATCGAGCAGGCGGAGACCAACCCGGCGGATCGCAGTCCACCGAACTCCGATCGGCCGGACCCCGACCAACCGGACCTCGATCAGTCGGAGACCAGCGGGGCGGACGCGGAACGAGCGGGATCGGAACGAGTGGGATCGGAAAGGGCGGAAGCGGAACGGGCGAGCGCGGCCAGCCCTCCCGCGACCGGCTGCGCCGCGTTCGACGCTCTGCCGCGCTGTCTCAGGGGCAGGCTCGGCTCGGCGGTCAGCGCGCCGGGATGGCAGGCACTCGGCGAAGGCGTCTTCGTCGTCGATATCCCGATCACCGGCCCGGGCACGCTGCGTCTCTTCCACTGCGACCCCGGCGTGGCGCTACCGGAACATGAGCACAGGAGCCCCGCGGCCGCGCTGATCCTGCGCGGGCGGCTCTGCGAAGGCGTGCGCGGCGTCGGACCCGGTTCCGGGCTCAGCTTCGGGCGCGGCGACCTGATCCTGTCCCGGCCCGGCGAACGTCATGCCCCGGTGATCGACCCGGACGGCCCCTGCCTCGTGCTGACGCTCGACGAGGGCGGGCCGCTCGACATCATGCCGTCCGGGCCATCGTCACCTGGGTGACATCCGTCTGGCCGCCCCGGAAGGAAGCGGCGCAGGCGGTGAGATAGAGCGTCCACATGCGCCGGAACCGCTCGTCGAACCCGAGCGGGCGGATCTCCTCCCAGGCGTTCTCGAAGGTCGCATGCCAGCGGCGCAGCGTCTCCGAATAGCTCTGGCCGAATTCGACCGAGCCGACGAAACGCAACCCCGCGCGCTCGATCTCGGAGCGCAGCGCCGAGGGGCTCGGCAGCATTCCGCCCGGAAAGATGTACTTCTGGATGAAATCGACGGTCTTGCGATAGGTCGGAAAGAGCGAATCCGCCACCGTGATCACCTGGAGCGTGGCCTGCGCGCCCGGCCGCAGGCGTTCCCGCACGGCGTCGAAATAGACCGGCCAGTATTTCTCGCCAACCGCCTCGAACATCTCGATCGAGGCCACGCCGTCGAAGCGGTCCCGCTCGTCGCGATAATCGCGCAGGACGATCTCGACCTGCTCGTTCAGCCCCTGGCGGAACATCCGCTCTCTGGCGAAATCGTGCTGTTCCCGGCTGATCGTGAGGCCCCGGACCTTCGCGCCGCGTTCCTTCGCCGCGTATTCCGCGAAACCACCCCAGCCGCAGCCGATCTCGAGCAGTTCGGACCCCGGACGCACGCCGATCCGGTCGCAGACGCTCGCATACTTGCGCCGCTGCGCCTCGGCGAGCCGCTCCTCGGGGGTCTCGAAGATCGCCGAGGAATAGGTCATCGTCTCGTCGAGCCAGCGGCCGTAGAACTGGTTCCCGAGATCGTAGTGATGGGAGATGTTCCGGCGTGCCTGGTCGCGCGTGTTCCGGTTCATCCAGTGGCGCGCGCGCGCGTAAGCCCGCACCAGCATCGCGAAGGGGTGATTCCGCCTCACCCAGTTCTGGCTCGACAGCAGCACGTCGAGCAGCAGCTGAAGATCCGGGGTATCCCACCATCCGTCGAGATAGGCCTCGCAGAAGCCGAGTTCGCCCTCGCGCGCGACCCGTGCGAAAAGCTCCGGGTTCCGGATGTCGAGACGCGCGGTCGGCCCCTCGCCGCCCTCGACCCGGAAGACCCGGCCATCCGGCAGGGCGATATCAATGCGCCCAAGCTCGATTCCCTTCAGCACCTCGAACGAGGCGGCGAACCAGGGGGGAAGATCCTTCTGGCCCTTCAGTTCGGTTATCACCCGCATCGCACACCAACCCATGTCCAATGAGGAAAACTTGGCACCTATTTTACAAGTCTGCAACAATTCGTGAACGTTACCGCGAGGAAGCTTCACCTCCGAGGCTTCAACTCCGTCGGACCGCCTCATAGGCGTCGAGCGCGCGCCGTCGTGTCGCCGCGAGGTCGGCCAGCGGCTCTGGCGGCTCCCGATCCGGGTCGAGCTTCCAGGATCGCGGAACGGCGTCGAAGAAATCGAGTGCCGGGCGGCCCGATTGTCCCGCGCGCGTGATGTAGCGGCGGCGGTATTCTCCGTCCGGATCGAACTTCTCCGCCTGCGAGCGGGGATTGAAGATCCGGAAGAACGGCGCCGCGTCGGGGCCCGAGCCCGCGACCCATTGCCAGTTGAGCGCGTTGGACGCGGGGTCCCAGTCGGTCAGGCAATCGGCGAACCAGTCGAGCCCGACCTTCCAGTGCGTGAGCAGGTTCTTCGTCAGATAGCTCGCGACGATCATCCGGACCCGGTTGTGCATCCGGCCGGTGACGTACATCTCCCGCATCCCCGCGTCGACCATCGGCTCGCCGGTCATGCCGCGCCGCCAGGCCTCGGCCTCCTTGTTGTCGCGCCGCCAGCGGAAGGCGTCCCAGTCATCGCGCCAGTTCCGCGTTGCGATATGCGGCGTGTGCCACAGAAGGTGCCAGGCGAACTCGCGCCAGAGCAGTTCGCGGCGGAACGCCGCCGCTCCCCCCGAAGCGCGTTCCGCCGCGTGCCAGATCCGGCGCGGCGAGATCTCGCCATAGGTCAGGTTCTCCGAAAGCCCCGAGGTCCCGTCGCGGTCCGGACGGTCGCGATCACGCGCGTAATCGCGGATCGGCCCATCGAGGAAGGCGTCGAGCCGGTCGAGCGCGCGGACCTCCCCCACGGTCGCGTATCGCGCCACCACCGCCGCGCCCCGGTTCATCGAAGCGCCCAGCGCCCAGTCGCCCAGCGCCTCCGTGTCCGGCCAGGTCCGCGGCGCGCGGAGCCGGGGCGGCGGAAGGCAATCCGGCGCGCCCCCGGCAGCGGCCTTCGCGAAGGCCGTGAAGACCTTGAAATGCCCGCCGGCCCTGGTCTCGATCTCCCAGGGTTCGCGCAACAGGAAGCCCCGATGCGTGACCGCAGCCACCCCGTCGCTTTCGAGAGCCGCGCTGATCGCCTCGTCGCGGCGGGCGACCTCCGGCTCGTAGCACCGGCTCCAGTGAACCGCGCCGGCGCCGGTCTCCTTCGCGAGCGCGCGGAGCACGTCGCCCGCCGCGCCCCGGCGCAGGATCAGGTCGCGCCCCGCTTCGCGCAACCGCGCCCTGAGGTCCGCGACGGACTGGCCGAGCCGCCATTTCGCCGCCGCCCCGATCGCCTCCGTCTCGGGATCGAGCACGAAGACGGGGACGACCGGCCCGCCGTCGGCGGCGGCGGTCAGCCCGTCGTTGTCGCCGAGCCTGAGGTCGCGGCGGAACCAGAAGATGCGCGGGCGTGGATCGGTCATGCGCCGTCAACCGGCGCCGGGCCCGCTGGTTCCGCTCGAAGTTTGCTCAAGCCACGGAGGGGACCGTTGATCCTCGGCCTGGACATGCCGGAACAACGTCTCCAACAACCGAACTGTCATCGAAACGGCACCCCGGGCCCTTCCGGCATCGATCAGACAGATGCGTTGAGGCTTGGTCAATCCGCCGTACCGACCCGAGGTTGAGAACGGTGATGCGAGAACCAACCGACGCGCTGGTGGAACGGAACATCCGGCTTTACGAACGGCCGCGATACCGGAAGACCGGGCAGCGGCCCAACCCCCAACGGCCAGCCTTCACCAGCAACGGCGCGGAACGAACGTCGTCCCCGCTTCGCCCGGCGTGGCCGAGGTTCAGAGGATGAACGGCAGGTCCGTCGCGCCGGTGTCCTCCCCCGCGCGCGTCAGGAGCGCGTGGACCTGACCCCGGTGATGGGTCTGATGGTTGAAGAGATGGATCACGCAGATCGCGCGCGGCGTCGACATCTCGCGCTCCATGAGGCCGCTCCTCCAGACGAGATCGCCCGCGAGATCCTCCGGCCTCAGGGCCCGCGCCCAGCCGAGAAGATCCGCGTCGAAGGCCTCCCGCCGCAGGCGCAGATCCGAGAAATCCTCGACATGACGGTCGCTCCCGCCATGCTTCCCCGCCGGCCTGCCCCAGCCCGCGAAGCGCGAGAGCCACATCTCGTCCGCCCACAGGACATGCGACAGCGTGCCGTGGATCGATGCCCAGAACACGCCCCGGTCCGCCCGGCGCTCCGCGTCCGGAAGCCGGGCCGCGGCGCCGTAGACGCGCCGGTTCATCTCGGCGTTGTACTCGGCCATCGTGAGAACATAGCCCGGTTCGATCATGACCTCTCCCTCCACCTCGCAAGCGACCCGTTCCCGTGCGATCCGGCCCGGAACGCGGCCGTTCCCGGCCCGATCACGCCATCGTGGCCACACCTTTGCTGCGCCGCGGCATAAATTCGCAATCCGGCCGCCGTCGCGCTTTGACGCTTCCGCGCCGCGCTGATAACACCCCACCGTGTCGAATCAGTACAAGGGTATTTCGATGTCCGCCCCCAATCTCGCCCCCATTCCCGAGCTCTTTGTCTCCTACGACAGCGCTGCGAAGCTGAAGCACGAGGCGGGCGAGCTGGTCTCCTGGGACCTCACCGCTCGTCAGGTCTGCGACCTCGAACTTCTGATGAACGGCGGCTTCCACCCGCTGAAGGGGTTCCTGACCGAGGCGGACTACGACGGCGTGGTCAAGGACATGCGTCTGGCCGACGGCACGCTCTGGCCGATGCCGATCAACCTCGACGTCTCCGAGGCCTTCGCCGAGAAGGTCGAGCCCGGTCAGGACATCGCGCTCCGCGACGCCGAGGGCGTGATCCTCGGCATCATGTCGGTGACCGACAAATGGGTCCCGAACAAGTCCGTCGAGGCCGAGCTGGTGTTCGGCGCCGACGACATCGCCCATCCGGCGGTGAACTACCTGCACCACAAGGCCGGTTCGGTCTATCTCGGCGGCCCGATCACCGGCATCCAGCAGCCGGTGCATTACGACTTCAAGTCGCGGCGGAACACGCCGAACGAGCTGCGCGCCTTCTTCCGCAAGCTGGGCTGGCGCAAGATCGTCGCGTTCCAGACCCGGAACCCGCTGCATCGCGCCCATCAGGAACTGACGTTCCGCGCCGCGCGCGAGGCGGAGGCGAACCTGCTCATCCACCCGGTCGTCGGCATGACGAAGCCGGGCGACATCGACCACTTCACCCGCGTGCGCTGCTACGAGGCTGTGCTCGACCAGTATCCGGCCTCGACCACCACGCTGTCGTTGCTCAATCTCGCGATGCGCATGGGCGGCCCGCGCGAGGCGGTCTGGCACGGCCTCATCCGCCGCAACCACGGCTGCACGCACATGATCGTCGGCCGCGACCACGCCGGCCCCGGCAAGAATAGCGAGGGCAAGGACTTCTACGGTCCCTACGACGCCCAGGACCTGTTCCGGAAGTACGAGGCCGAGATCGGCATCCAGATGGTCGACTTCAAGCAGATGGTCTACGTCCAGGAGCGCGCCCAGTACGAGCCCCGCGACGAGGTCGAGGAAGGCGCGACCATTCTCGACATCTCCGGCACCGAGCTGCGCCGCCGCCTGCGCGAGGGGCTCGACATCCCCGACTGGTTCTCCTTCCCCGCCGTGGTCGAGGAACTCCGCCGCTCGAAGCCCCCGCGCGCGGAACAGGGCTTCACGGTCTTCTTCACCGGCTTCTCCGGTTCGGGAAAGTCGACGATCGGCAACGCGCTCATGGTCAAGCTCATGGAAATGGGCGGGCGGCCGGTGACGCTGCTCGACGGCGATCTCGTGCGCAAGCATCTCTCCTCCGAACTCGGCTTCTCGAAGGAGCACCGCGACATCAACATCCGCCGCATCGGCTATGTCGCCTCGGAGATCACCAAGAACGGCGGTATCGCCATCTGCGCGCCGATCGCCCCCTATTTGGCGACTCGCGCGGCGGTGCGCGAGATGGTCGAGAGCTACGGCGCCTTCCTCGAAGTCCATGTCGCGACCTCGATCGAGGAATGCGAGCGGCGCGACCGCAAGGGCCTCTACAAGCTGGCCCGCGAAGGCAAGATCAAGGAATTCACCGGGATCTCCGACCCCTATGAGGAGCCGAAGGACCCCGAGGTCCGGCTCGAGACCGAGATGAACGACATCGACTACTGCGCGCAGCAGGTGATCCTGAAGCTCGAGAACATGGGCCTCATCCGCGGCTGAGTCCGCTCGATCCCGCGATGAAGATGAACGCCCCGCCTCGACGGCGGGGCGTTTTGCGTTTCAGGGGCCGGCCTCGGAGGCTGGCGGTGTCCCGATCCTCCGGGGGTTCGGTCGCCGTTGCTTCGCCGCCGAAATCGCCTCGACGGGGAACTTTGGCGGACGCGGGCGTCGCGCCGGAGTGACGGCCGCGTTTCGCCTCTTGAATCCGAAGGGTTTTCCCCGACATTTCGAGGGACAGAATGCAAAGGGAGCACGGGATGGCGACGGAAGCCAAAACCTACAAGGTCAGCCACAGCGACGAGGAATGGCGGCGGATCCTGACGCCTGAACAATTCGCAGTCATGCGCGGTCACGGCACCGAGCGCCCGGGCAGCTGCGCGCTTCTCGCCGAGAAGCGTCCCGGGACCTTCGCCTGCGCCGGCTGCGGCGAGCCGCTGTTCGAGGGCAAGGGGAAGTTCGAGAGCGGCACCGGCTGGCCGAGCTTCAACGAGCCGATCGAGGGCTCGGTCGAGACCGAGACCGACCGGAGCCTCGGCATGGTGCGGACCGAGGTGCATTGCGCGACCTGTGGCAGCCACCTCGGGCATGTCTTCCCCGATGGCCCGCCGCCGACAGGCCTGCGCTACTGCATCAACGGCGTGGCGATGAACTTCGAGCCGACCTGACAGCCGGCGATGCCCGGATGACCCCGCTCCGCGGCCGGGTCATCCAGACAAGCGCTCGGCTCAGCCGCCGTCCGCGACGCGGACAAGGTACCGGCCGTATTCCGTCTTGAGATAGGGCGCGGCGAGCGCGCGAAGCTCGTCCGCCGTGATCCAGCCCTGGGCGAAGGCGATTTCCTCCGGGCAGCCCATCTTCAGGTTCTGCCGGTCCTCGATGGTGCGCACGAAGTTCCCCGCCTCGATCAGGCTCGCATGGGTGCCGGTGTCGAGCCAGGCATAGCCCCGGCCCATGCGTTCGACATTGAGAAGCCCTTCGGCGCGGTAGGAATTCAGGAGTTCGGTGATCTCCAGTTCACCCCGTACGCTGGGCTTCACCCGCGCCGCGCGTTCGGGCGCGGTTCCATCAAGGACGTAGATCCCCGTCACCGCGAAGTTCGACCGCGGCGTCTCCGGCTTTTCCTCGATCGAGAGCACCCGGCCCTCGGCGTCGAAATCGACGACGCCGTACCGCTCGGGGTCAGACACGCGGTAGCCGAAGACCGTGCCGCCCGCGGGCCGCGCGGCGGCGGCGCGCAGGAGATCGGGCAGGCCGTGGCCGAAGAAGATGTTGTCGCCGAGCACCATGGTCGAGGCGGCGCCGCCGAGGAAGTCCTCTGTCAGCAGATAGGCCTGCGCCAGGCCCTCGGGCTTCGGCTGCGTGACATAGGTGAATTTCATGTTCCACTGCGACCCGTCGTGGAGCAGACGCTTGAACTGCTCCTGATCGGCCGGGGTGGTGATGATCGCGATCTCGCGCAGCCCCGCCAGCATCAGCACCGACAGCGGATAGTAGATCATCGGCTTGTCGTAGATCGGCAGAAGCTGCTTCGAGAGCGAATGCGTGATCGGGTAGAGCCGGGTGCCGGAGCCGCCGGCGAGAACGATGCCCTTGCGGGTGGTCATGATTGGGCTTCTTCCTTGGAGAGTTCGGCGACGACACGGGCGAGACCGGCGCGCCAGTCCGGCTGGGCGATGCCGAAGGCGCGCGAGATCGCGCCGCAGTCGAGCACGGAATTGGCCGGGCGCCGTGCCCGGGTCGGCCAGTCGGCCGTGGCGATCGCGGTGACGCGCGGCTGATCGGCCCAGCCGCTTTCCGCGAAGACCGCCTCGGCGAATTCGGCCCAGCTCACGGCGGGCGCGCCGGCGAAATGATAGATGCCGGGCGTACCCCGCCGCGCCAGGCGCGCGCGGGCGATGGTCCAGAGCGCCTCGGCGATGTCGCGCGCGGGCGTGGGGCCGCCCTGCTGGTCGCCGACGACGCGCATCTCGTCGCGGCCCCGGCCGACGCCCAGCATCGTCTTGACGAAATTCCTGCCGTGGCTCGAAAAGACCCAGGCCGTCCTGAGGATCACGGCGTCCCCGCCGGCTGCGAGCACCGCTTCCTCGCCCGCCCGCTTGCTCGTGCCATAGGCGCCGAGCGGACCGGTCGGATCATCCTCGCGCCAGGGCCGGCCGGGGGCGCCGTCGAAGACATAGTCGGTCGAGACATGCAGGAAGGGCACGCCCTTAGCCGCCGCCGCGCGGGCCATCGCGCCGGGAGCCGCGCCATTGATCGCCTGTGCGAGCGTCGGTTCGTCCTCGGCCTGATCGACGGCGGTATAGGCGGCGGCGTTGATGACGACATCGGCCTCTCCGCCCGCCACGGCGGCGGCGCAGGCGGCCGCGTCGGCCAGATCCACCTCCGCGCGGCCAAGCGCGGTCAACTCCACGCCGGCGGCGGTCAGCGCGAGTTCCCGGGCGACCTGCCCGGTCGTGCCGAAGACCAGCGCCCGCATCAGCCCGCCGCCTTCAGGCCCAGGCGTTCGAGCTTGTGGCCACGCTCCTGGATCGCCTGCCACCACGGCCGGTTCTCGAGATACCAGGCCACAGTTCGCCGCAGCCCCTCGTCGAGCGTGACCGAGGGCTCCCAGCCCAGTTCCGCCCGGATCTTCGAGGCGTCGATCGCATAGCGCAGATCGTGGCCCGGGCGATCCTTCACGAAGGTGATGAGCCGGTCGTGCGGCGCACCCGTCGGGTTCATCTCGTCCATGAGCGCGCAGATCCGGCGCACGATGTCGATATTCGTGGCCTCCGCGTCGCCGCCGATATTGTAGCTCTCGCCGAGCCTCCCCTTCGTAACCACGGTCAGGAGCGCCGCCGCGTGATCCTCGACATAGAGCCAGTCGCGCACGTTGATCCCCTGGCCATAGACTGGGATCTCGCGCCCGGCGAGCGCGTTCAGGATCACCACCGGGATCAGCTTCTCGGGAAAGTGATACGGCCCGTAGTTGTTCGAGCAGTTCGAGAGCACGACCGGAAGACCGTAGGTCTCGCCCCAGGCACGGACCAGATGATCGCTCGCGGCCTTCGAGGCCGAATAGGGCGAGTTCGGCGAATAGGGTGTCGTCTCGCTGAAAAGCCCGGTCTCGCCCAGCGTGCCGAAAACCTCGTCGGTCGAGATGTGATGAAAGCGGAAATCGCGCCCGCGCCCATGCCCGCCGCCGTGATAGGCCCGCGCCGCCTCGAGCAGCGTGTAGGTGCCGACGATATTGGTGTCGATGAAATCCGCCGGACCGTCGATCGAGCGGTCGACATGGCTCTCGGCCGCGAGATGCATCACCGCGTCGGGCTCATGCGTCGCGAAGACCCGGTCGAGTTCTGCCCGATCACGGATATCGACCTGTTCGAAGGCGTAACGGTCGTTCCCCGCGACTTCGTCGAGATTGGCGGGATTGGCCGCGTAGGTCAGCGCATCGACATTGACGACCGCGTGTCCGTCGGCGATGGCCTTGCGCACGACAGCCGATCCGATGAATCCCGCGCCGCCGGTCACCAGCAACTTCATGACTTACTCCATACTCACAACCCGGCGGATCACGCCCCGCCGCGCGGGGCGAACATGCCTCCGTATCAACCGCTGTGCAAGCACCGCCGGTCCCGGAGGTGAACACGCCGGATACACGGGCGGCGTTGCCGAATTGCAAAGGTCAAGCGAAACCAGACCCGCCCGAACCGCGTTAGGGTTGAGGCACCGGGCGATTCCATTAGTGTAGCGCCCCAACAAGAAACTGTTGTGAGAGCAGGAGGCAGGGAGTGTTCAAGGCCCCGTCGCGCCGTGGCGGCATCGTCGCCGGATTCCTCATGGGCGCCGCGGTGATCGCGCCCGCCACCCCCGCCGCCGCCTTCTCGCTTTTCGGCATCCACCTCTGGGGCGAGGAGGAAGAGGACCCGAACCGCGTCGAAGTGATCGATCCGCTCGATTATACGGCGGAACTCAACGTCACCGGCGACACCGACCTTCAGGACGCGATCGAGAACGCCTCCGCGCTCTATGCGAATCGCGAGGAACCCGCCTCGGGCCGGGCGGGACTGATCTCGCGCGCCAAGGCCGATTATCGTCGCATCCTCGCCGCCCTCTACGACGCCGGCTACTACGGCCCGGCCATCAGCATCCTGGTCGCCGGGCAGGAAGCGGCCGATCTGACGCTCGCCATCGACCTTCCCGCCGAGGTGCCGGTGGAGATCAATGTCGACACCGGCCCGCCCTTCGAGTTCGGCCAGCTCTCGATCGTGAATCCGCCGCCGCTGGTCGACAGCCGGCGCCAGCGCGTCGCGGCGCGGTCCGAGCTCGGATTCCAGTCGGGTGAGATCGCCGAGGCGGGCGCGATCGGCGAGGTCTCGCAGCTCGCCGTCGCGCATTGGCGGCTGCGCGGCCATGCGAAGGCGGCGGAATCCGGCCGCGAGGTCCTGGCCAACCACCCCGAGCGCGAACTCGACGTGGCGCTGACCTTCGATCCCGGCCGCGAGGCGCGCTATGGCCCGACCTCGGTCGAGGGGGCGACGCGGACCGATCCCGAGTTCATCCGCTTCATGACGGATCTGCCCGAGGGACACCGGTTCAGCACCGCCGAGATCGCCCGGGCGCAGGCCCGGCTCGGGCGGCTCGGCATCTTCCGCTCGCTCAGGATCAACGAGGCCGACGAGATCCTGCCCGACGGCAGCCTGCCGATGACCGTGGCGGTCGAGGACCGCAAGCCGCGCACGCTCGGCTTCGGCGGCACCTATTCGACCATCGACGGGCTCGGCCTCGAAGCCTACTGGATGCATCGCAATCTCTGGGGCAAGGCCGAGCGGCTGCGCTTCGACGCCAGCATCTCGGGCCTGCTCGAAGAGCTCGACCCGGCCAATTACGACTACAACGTCGGCGTCACCTTCACGAAGCCAGGCATCTACAAGCCTGATACGAGCTTCGTGACCGGGCTGACCGCGAAACAGCTCGACTACGATAACTATCGCGAGACCTCGCTCAGCGGCACCATCGGCGTCTCGCAGATGTTCGGCGACCGGCTGACCGGCGACATCGCGGCGACCTTCTCGCGGGCGCGGTTCGAGGACATCTACGGCACGCGCGAGTTCTTCACGCTGGGCGCGCTCGGCAATCTCGCCTACGACATCCGCAACGACCCGCTCGACGCGACGCGGGGCTACTACGTCTCGGCGATGCTCCAGCCCTTCTACGAGGTCGAATACGGCAATCCGGCGCTACGGGGGACGCTGGAGGGGCGCTATTACTATTCGCTCGTCGGGCTTGACACCCTCGTCTTCGCCGGGCGGGTGAAGATCGGCAGCTACTATGGCCCGGGCGCTTCCGAAAGCCCGCCCGACCTCCTGTTCTTCGCCGGTGGCGGCGGTTCGGTTCGCGGCTACGAGTATCGCTCGATCGGCGTCCAGACCACCGTCGACGGCGAGGACGGCACGATCGGCGGCCGCGGGCTCTTCGAGGGCTCGGCCGAGGCGCGCTACCGCGTCACCGAGAGCTTCGGCGCCGTCGCCTTCGCCGATTTCGGCTTCGTCGCCGCCAATCCGCGCTTCGCCGGCGAAAACGATACCAGGGTCGGTGTCGGCGGCGGCGTTCGCTACTACAGTCCGATCGGCCCGCTTCGCGTCGATGTCGCGACCCCGCTGAACGCGGATGCGGGCGATTCCGCCGTCGCGCTCTACATCGGCATTGGCCAGGCCTTCTGATTGGGATTTTTCGTCGTGAAACGCCTGCTCGCCCTCATCTGTCTTCTCAGCTTCTTTGGCATCGCCGCCCTCGCCCAGTCCGAGGGTGACGAGAACGACAACGGCTTCCTGATCAACATGCTGCAGAACCAGCTGTCGGGACCGGGCCGTCAGATCCAGGTCTCCGGTGTCAGCGGCCTGCTCTCGTCGCAGGCGCGGATCGAGCAGATCACCGTCTCCGACGAGCAAGGCGCCTGGCTCACGCTCAGGAACGTGGCGCTCGACTGGACGCGCTCCGCGCTGCTTCTCGGCCGGCTCAACATCAACCGCCTCGCCGCCGACGAGATCGAGCTCGCGCGCCAGCCGGACATTCCGCCGACGCCGGTGCTCGAACAGACCGAGGCGACCCCGTTCCAGGTGCCGGAACTTCCGGTCCAGGTCCAGCTCCAGGAACTCGCGATCGGCCGCTTCATCCTCGGCGAACCCGTCGCCGGCGTCGCGGCGGAACTGTCGCTGAACGGCAACCTCAGCCTTGCGAGCGGCGAGCTCGACACGACGCTCAATGCGGAACGGCTCGACGCGCCCGGTGGCACGCTCGGGCTTCAGGCGAGTTTCGCCAATGAATCTCGCCAGCTCGGCCTCGACCTGCACCTCCAGGAGCCGGCGGGCGGTCTGGTTTCGACGCTGCTCAAGATCGAGAACGAGCCGCCGATCGACCTGCGTCTCGCGGGCAACGGGCCGCTCGACAATGTGGATATCACCCTCGCGCTCGACGCCGCGAGCGAGCGGCTCCTCGGCGGCACGCTGGCGCTGCGCGGCGGCGACGAAGGGCTCGGCTTCGACGCCGACATCCGGGGCGGCATCGCGCCGCTCATTCCCGCCGCCTATCGCGACTTCTTCGCGGGCGAGACCGCGCTGAGCGCGAATGGCGTGCGCAAGACCGATGGCGGCACCCGCCTCGACGCGCTGTCGCTCAGGGGCGCGGTGCTGGAGCTCGACGGCAGCTTCGACACGACGGCGGACGGCTTCCCGCGGGCGATCGACCTCACCGGCGCGCTCGGCGATCCGGAAGCCGCGCCTGTAACCCTTCCCGTGCCCGGGGCCGCGACCACGCTCAACTCGGCCCGGCTCTATCTCTCCTACGGGCAGCAGACGCGCTGGAACGGCTTCGTGGTGCTCGACCGGCTGACGGCGCGCGGCGTCTCGATGGAGGATCTGACGCTCAACCTCGGGGGGCTGGCGGAGAACCTCGAAGACCCGGCCGCGCGCTCGATCACCCTCGCGCTCGAAGGTCTCGCGACCGGCGTCACGACCGACGATCCGGCGATGGCGGAGGCGCTCGGCGACCGGTTCGACCTTTTCGCCGACGTGGCCATGCCGCCCGGCGCGCCGGTGGAAGTCCGCCAGCTTCAGCTCTCCGGCTCCGGTCTCTCGGTCTTCTCGGCCGGCACGCTGGAGGATTGGGTCTATGCCGGCCGGAATTCGGTCAAGGTCGACGATCTCGCCCCCTTCGGCGCCATCGCGGCCCGGCCGCTCGCCGGTGGCATCGACATCGACGCCGACGGTTCGATCAGCCCGCTGAGCGGCGGTCTGGACCTGACGCTGGCGGGCAGCGCGCAGGATGTGAGGATCGGCGATCCGCGGGCGGATGCGCTGATGGCCGGGGAAACGACGCTCGCGGGCCGCGTCGTGCGCGATGCGAACGGCATCCGGACCGAGGGGCTCCGCGTCGGCAACGCGCAGTTCTCGCTCGCCTCCGATGGCCGCATCTCCTCGACCAGCACCGATTTCACCTTCGACGCCTCGCTCGCCGATCTCTCGCAGATCGATCCGCGTCTCGGCGGCGCCCTGACCGCCTCGGGCACGGCGCGGGGTTCGGGACAGGATATCGACGTCGATTTCGACGCGCGCATTCCCGAGGGCGAGCTGATGGACCGGCCGCTGACCGGCGCGGAACTCGGCTTCACCGGCACCGTCGCGGGGCTCGGCGCCGCCACGGCCGTGACCGGCGATCTGCGGGGCGGCGGCCAGTTCGGCGACCAGCCCCTGTCGCTCGCGGGCAGCATCGACACGACGGGCGGACAGCAGGAGATCCGCAGCCTCCGCGCCGCGGTCGGGCCGAATACCGTGGCGGGCGATGTGATCCGCGCGGCGGACGGGCTCATGACCGGCTCGCTCGCGCTCCGCGCCCCCGATATCGCCCCGATCGCCGCCCTCGCCCTCACCGAAGGCTCGGGCGCCATCGAAGCCGACCTCGACCTCGCACCCGAGGACGGGCGGCAGCGTGTGACCGTCGCGGCCAACGGGCGCGAGATCGCCGTCGCGGGCAGTTCCATCGCATCGGTCAATCTCGACGCGGCCATCTCCGACGCGCTCGGCGTGCCGATGGTGAACGGCTCGCTCGCCGGCACTTCGATCCGGGCCGGCGGGCTCGACATCGTCACCGTGAATGCGACGGCCACGCCGGATGGCGAGAACCGCACCGCCTTCTCCGCCGACAGCCGGCTCGCGATCGGCACGCTGATCGACATGACCGGCGCGCTCGACCGGCTGAATCCCGGCATGGCGGTCACGCTCGATACGCTGCGGCTCCGCCAGGACCCGCGGGTCGCGACGCTGACCCAGCCCGCGACGATCACCATGCGCGACGGCACCACGACGCTGACGCCGCTTACCCTCGATTTCGGCACGGGACGGTTGAGCGCCCAGGGCACGGTCGCCGAGGACTACGACCTCGCCATCGATCTCGAAACCCTGCCGCTTGATATCGCCAATGCGATCGCCCCGGATCTCGGCGCGGCGGGCGACGTGACCGGGACCGCCCGCGTGACCGGCCCGCGCGCGACGCCGAACGTAAGCTTCGACGTGGCGGGCAACGGGCTCGGCGCCCAGGCGACGCGGGACGCCGGCATGCCGCCGCTCGCGCTCACCGCGACTGGCACCACCGAGGGCGGCCAGCTGAACCTCGACGCGGCCGCCACGGCGCCGAACGGGCTCGACCTCCGCGTCGCGGGCGGCGTGCCGATGGCCGCGTCGGGCGCGCTTGGACTCGATGTCGCGCTCAATTCGCTGCCGCTCGCCATGGTGGACGGGCTCGCGGGGGATCAGGGGCTGCGCGGCGACATCACCGGCAATGCGCGGGTGACAGGCACATTCGCCGATCCGAACGCAACCTTCGAGCTGAACGGGAGCGGCCTCACGATGAACACGCTGGCGGCCGCGGGCAGCGGGCCGCTCACCCTGACCTCGCGCGGAGATTTCGCAAACCAGACGCTGACGCTTTCCGAAGCGCGGCTCGGTGGCGGCGGAGTCGACTTCGCCGCCTCGGGCCGGGTGCCGCTCAGCGGCTCCGGCCTCGATGTCTCGGGCTCGGGCACCCTCCCCCTCTCGCTCGCCAATGCCTTCCTCGCGGAGCGCTCCACCCAGGTCGCCGGCACCGCCGCGCTCGACTTCCGCGCGCTGGGCTCGATCACCGCCCCGGTCCTGTCGGCCAATGCGCGGATGGACGACGGCACGCTGGTCGATCCCGAGACCAATGTCCGGCTCAACAACATCGATCTCGACGCGTCGCTCGCGAACAACACGGTGAACCTCCGCAACCTCTCGGCCAATTCGGCGGCCGGCGGCGGGCTCGCGGCTTCCGGCACCCTCGGCCTCGGCGAGGGGCTGCCGGCCGATCTCGACGTGCGCCTCAACGACCTGCGCTATACCGACGGGTCGTTCGTGTCGACGCGGCTCTCGGGCAACCTCTCGGCGGAGGGACCGATGCTCGGCGACGGTCTCGTCAGCGGCACGATCGACCTCGGAACGACGGAAGTCTCGATCTCGGAAGGGCTCGGCGCCGGCGCCTCGGCCAATCTCGAACTGGTGATTCACGAACTGCCGCCGCGCCGGGTGACCGAGACGCTCGAACGCGCCGGGATCGGGCTCGACCCGGCGGCCAAGGCGGAGCCGGCGAGCCAGTCCAGGCTGCGTCTCGACGTGCTGATCCGCGCCCCGCGCCAGATCTTCATCCGGGGCCGCGGCCTCGACGCCGAGCTTGGCGGCGAGACGCGGATTCAGGGCACGGCCTCCAATGTCCAGCCGGTCGGCCAGTTCCAGCTTCGCCGCGGGCGCCTGTCGATCCTCGGCCAGCGGCTCGATTTCGACGAAGGCTCGCTGACACTCGTGGGCGACCTCGATCCGCAGATCCATTTCGTGGCCCAGACCCTGTCGGAGGACGTGACCGCCTACATCACCGTCACCGGCAGCGCCACGGCGCCCGAGGTCATCTTCTCCTCGGACCCGGAACTGCCGCAGGACGAGGTCTTGGCGCGCATCCTGTTCAACCGCTCCGCGGATGCCCTGTCTCCATTCCAGCTCGCCCAGCTCGCAGCCGCGGCGGCGGAACTCGCGGGCGGCGGCGGCGGCGGGCTGATGGAACAGCTGCGCAGTTCGACCGGCCTCGACGACCTCGATATCGTCACCGAGGAGAACGGCTCCACCGCCGTCCGCGCCGGCCGCTACGTCAGCGACGATGTCTATGTCGACGTGCAGACCGGCAGCGACGGCGTGAGCCGCGCGGCGGTGCAGGTTGAACTGACGGATACGGTTCAGGGCCGCGGCGAAGTCGGCAGCGACGGCAACACGGAACTCGGCCTGTTCTACGAGCGCGATTTCTGACCGGGACCGCCGTTTCGCCCTGACGCCTCCCGCGCGTTGGCCATCATCTCCACGTCATCCGGGGCAGGCCCGGCCCGGGCGTGGCTGGCGCACGAGCGCGGTCGCAGGCCGCCGCGACAATCTGACCCACCGCGAGCGGCACCTCGACACTTCGTCTCCGGGCGGATAGAAGATAACCAAAATAGTCGTGTTTAGGGAGGACAGACATGCCGAGACCGATGATCATGACCGCCTTGCTCGCGCTGGCCGCGGGCGCCGCGCCCGCCCTGGCGCAGGAGGTCAATATCTATTCCTCTCGCCACTACGACACCGACGAGAAGCTCTATTCCGACTTCACCGAGGCGACCGGCATCAAGGTGAACCGGATCGAGGGCACGGCGGACGAGCTCACCGCGCGAATGAAGGCCGAGGGCGAGAACAGCCCCGCCGACATCATCCTGACCGTCGACGCCGGGCGAGCCTGGTTCGCTGATCAGGAAGATCTGCTACAGGACATCGACTCCGAGGTGCTGAACGAGCGGATCCCCGATTATCTGCGCTCCCCCGATGGCGCCTGGTACGGATTCTCGACCCGCGCCCGGGTGATCTTCTACGCCAAGGACCGCGTGGAAACTCCGCCGCAAACCTATGCCGAACTCGCCGATCCGAAGTGGAAGGGCAAGGTCTGCATCCGCTCGTCGAGCAACATCTACAATCTCTCGCTGATGGCCGCGATCATCGCGCATGAGGGCGAGGAGGGCGCGAAGGCCTGGGCGGAGGGCGTGCTGGCCAATCTCGCCCGTCCGCCGGAGGGGGGTGACACCGATCAGCTCCGGGGCCTCGTCTCGGGTATCTGCGATGTCGCGGTCGCGAACACCTATTATTTCGCCCGCGCCCAGGCCGAGCCGGTCGAGGGGATCGGCGCCGATGTCGAGAAGATCGGCTGGGTCTTCCCGAACCAGGAAACGACCGGCACCCATCTCAACATCGCCGCGGCCGGCGTGGCCGCCCATGCGCCGAACCGCGAGGAGGCGGTCCAGTTCCTCGAATACCTGACGACCGGCTCGGCGCAGGAGTTCTTCGCGAACCAGAACCACGAATTCCCGGTCGTGCCCGACGCCGAGGTCGGCGAGATCGCCGCCGCGCTCGGCGCGTTCAAGCCCGATACGCTGAACCTGAACGCGCTCGGCGAGAACCAGGCCAAGGCGCAGGCGATCTTCAACGAGGTCGGCTTCCCCTAATCCGATCAGGGCGCGGCCGGACCGGCGCGCGCCAGCACGGATGGAGAGGCGCCCGGCCCTGCGCGGTCGGGCGCCTTTCCTTTTGTTGACCTTCTTACTCGGGAATGTCAGACCACGCGGGCCACCCTCAACCGGAGCCGCCGATGCATCGTCTTCTCGCCGCCGCGTTCATCGCGGCAACCGCCCTGCCCGGCTGGGCGCAGGAGGTCAACATCTACTCCTCGCGCCATTACGACACGGACGAGAAGCTCTATCTCGATTTCACCGAGGCGACGGGGATCGAGGTCAACCGGATCGAGGGCACGACCGACGAGCTCATCGCCCGGCTGAAGGCCGAGGGCCGCAACAGCCCGGCCGACATCCTCCTAACCGTGGACGCGGGCCGGATCTGGCTCGCCGACCGCGAGGGGCTGCTCCAGCCGGTCCAGTCGGACGTGCTTGACAGCCGCGTGCCGGCGGAGTTCCGGCATCCGGACGATCACTGGTTCGGCTTCTCGACCCGCGCGCGGATCATCTTCCACTCGAAATCACGCGTCCCGAACCCGCCGCGCACCTATGAGGCGCTCGCCGATCCGGAATGGAAGGGCCGCGTCTGCATCCGCTCGGCGACGGATGTCTACAACCTCTCGCTCATGAGCGCGATCATCGCCCATGACGGCGAGGCCGGGGCGGCGGAATGGGCGAAGGGCGTGCTCGACAACCTCGCCCGCCCGCCGGAGGGCGCGGATCTCGACCAGCTGCGCGGGATCATCTCCGGCCAGTGCGACATCGCCGTGGTGAACACGTATTATTACGCCCGCACGCTCGCGGAGAACGTCGATGGCATCAGCGGCGAGAGCGAGGATCTGGCCTGGGTCTTCCCCAATCAGGAGACGACGGGGACGCATGTGAACATCGCGGCGGCGGGGATCGTCATCAATTCCCCGAACAAGGAGAACGCGGTCCGGTTCCTCGAATATCTCACGACCGATCAGGCGCAGGCCTATTTCGCGAACCAGAACTACGAGTTTCCCGTCGTCGAGGGGGTGAAGGTGAGCGAGATCGCCGCCTCGCTCGGGACCTTCCGGCGCGACACGCTGAACCTGAGCGTCCTGGGCGAGAACCAGCCCAAGGCGCAGGAGATCTTCAACGCGGTCGGTTTCCCCTGACGCTTACGCGGTCCCCGGCTCGGACTTGGACCCGGCCCCGGCGTACCCGGCCCGCTCCGCTCCCGCGGGGCGGCGCCCGGCGATCGAGCGGCAGACGAGGATGACCGGCAGCAGGCCGATCGCCGCGATCACGAGGCTCGGGACGGCGGCCTGATCCAGCCGCTCGTCCGCCGCCAGCCGATGCGCCTGCACCGCGAGCGTGTCGAAGTTGAACGGCCGCATGATGAGCGTCGCCGGCAGTTCCTTCAGCACATCGACGAAGACCAGCAACGCGGCGGTCAGGAGGCTGCCCTTCAGGATCGGAATCTGCACGCGGGTCAGGAGCGCCAGCGGCCGGGTGCCGAGGGTGCGCGCAACCGCGTCGATATTGGGGCTGACCGTCGCCATCCCGGCGTCATAGGTGTTGAGCGCCACCGCCATGAACCGCGCCATGTAGGCGAGCACCAGAAGCCAGATCGTGCCGGTGAGCAGGAGGCCGGTCGAAACGCCGAACCGCTCGCGCGCGATCGCGTCGATCGCATTGTCGAGATGGGCGAAGGGAACCAGAAGCCCGACCGCGATCACGCCGCCCGGCACGGCGTAGCCGAGCCCCGCCCCGAGCACGAGGCCACGCGACAGCCGTCCCGGATGGAGCCGCGCGCGGAATCCGATCAGGACCGCGCCCGCGACCGTCACGGCGGCGGCCACGCCGCCCAGCGTCAGAGAATTGGTGACGAAGCCGAGATAGCGCGGATCGGCGAGGCTCTGGCCCGACCCGAGCGCCATCCGCGCCAGCACCACCACGGGCAGGGCGAAGCCGATGGCGAAGGGCACGCCGCAGGCGAGCGTGGCGACCCAGCCGCGCCAGCCCGTGAGCCGTGTCTTCTCCGCGCCGGCGCCGCCGCCCCCCCGGCCATAGGCGCGCGCCTCGCCGCGCTGCGCCCGTTCGAGACCGGCCAGCAGGAGTGCGAAGGCGAGCAGGCAGAGCGCGAGCTGCGCCGCCGCGCCCCGGTCCGCCATCGAGAACCAGGCCTGATAGATCCCGGTCGAGAAGGTCCGGACCGCGAAATGCGCGACCGTGCCGTAATCGGCGATCGTCTCCATCACCGCGAGCAGCACGCCCGCGGCGATCGCCGGCCGCGCCATCGGCAGGCTGACCCGCCAGAACGCGCCCCAGGGGCCTTGCCCCAGCGTGCGCGCCGCGAGATAGGCGGTCGCGGATTGCTGCGCGAAGGCGTTGCGGGCGAGGAGGTAGACGTAAGGATAGAGCACGCAGACCAGCATCAGCGCCGCGCCCGGCAGAGAGCGGATGTTCGGGAACCAGTAGTCGCGCGGCCCCCAGCCGGTCACCGCGCGGAGCCAGGTCTGCGCCGGACCCGGATGCGACAGGAAGTCGGTATAGGCATAGGCCAGAACATAGGCGGGGAAGGCGAGCGGCAGCACAAGCAGCAGTTCGAGCACCCGCGCGCCCGGAAAGCGGTACATGGTGACGAGCCAGGCCGCCCCGGTCCCGACCGCGGCCGTCCCGAGCGCGACTAGGGCCACGAGCAGCAGCGTGTTGCGGACGTAGAGCGGCAGCACCGATCCGGCCAGCCCGCGCCAGGTCTCGAGGTCGCCCATCAGGGCGGCGAGGGCCGCGGCCGCCATCGGGGCCACGCAGATGATCGCCACGAGCCAGGCGAGACCGTTCAGAACACGCGCACCCATGGACCCGCTCCCCGCGATGCCGGCCAGAATCATACGGGCCGGACCTGTACCGGCCGGTGATCCCGCGGGGATTCCGCCGGGACCGCCGCGCCTTCCCCGGCGCTAGAACCCGCCGCCGGTCTGCGTGCCGGGGCCCTGCTGCTGGAACTGGCCGGGGTCCATGTTGAGGATGTTGCCGAAGAGCTGCTGCAGCGCGCCGAGCTGCTGACCGCCGGTCTCCGTCGTCTCGCTGGCGAGTTCGATGACCCGACCGTCCTTCACGCCATAGCGGGCGAGGCCGGTCACGACACCCTCGCCGCTGTAACTGACGGCGAGCACCTTCCGGTCGAGCACGCGCGGCGCGTGGTAGGTGTAGTTCTCGAAGGTGCTCTCGACATAATACCAGGCGGAATCGCGCATCACGCCGCCGCCGGCGGGCAGGCCGAGGATCTCCTCGACCGTGGCGGCGGTATCGACGCCCGGCCTGATCCGCGCCACATCCGCCTCCGACGGCATGTAGCCGTGGATCTGCGTCGTCGCCGAACAGGCCGCCAGCGAAAGCCCAGATACAAGCAGGGCGGCGGCGAGAGCCCGCGTCGCGCTGGAGCGCATGTCGTCCTCATCCATGATCCGAATACCACTTGCTCCCCTACTCCGCGCATGGTCTAAATTCAAGGAACTTGGCCGGGTAGGCCGGGCCATGTCCCGGACTCGCGCCGCGAAGGACCCGTCATGACTCCGCTCATCGAACAGGCCGCCGACAACCCGGAGTTTCCCCGGGTGATCGAGCTGGCGAGGCTCCGGGACACGCCGGAATACCGTTTCGACATCTCCCCCTCGGAAACCGAAGCCGCGTCGATCGCCCGGCTGATGGATGCGCTCTCGGTCCGGAAGATGCGCTTCGCGGGCCGCCTCACCCCGGTCAGCGGCGGCGGCTGGCAGCTCGACGGCGCGCTCGGGGCAACCGTCGCGCAGACCTGCGTCGTGACGCTCGACCCCGTGACCACCCGCGTCGACCAGAAGGTGCGCCGGCTCTACCTGCCGAACGCCGCGCCGGCCGGCGCGGATGTGATTCTCTCGCCCGACGAGGATGAGGAGATCGATCCCCTGCCCGACCGGCTCGATCTCGGGCTCGTCGCGGTGGAGGCCCTGGCGCTCGCGCTGCCCGACTATCCGAGGAAGGAGGGCGCCTCGCTCGCGGCGATGGGCTATGACGAGGAGGGCGAGACCGTGAAGCCTTTCGCCGCCCTCGCGGCGCTGCGCGACAAGCTCGGCGGCGGGTCCTGACTAGGCGGGTCCTGAGCAATCGCCAGAAAGGGCTTGCGCCGGAGCGCTCGATGCGTATTTTCCGCGGTTCGTTTCCTGCCCGTTCCCGGCGACCTTGGGCGTGACAGACCACGCCGGATCTGGTACCCCGCGCGGGCCGAACACAAACTGAAGAGGATGATCCGGGCCGGGGCCCGATCGAGATCGAGGTCAAGACTATGGCTGTACCTAAAAGCAAGGTTACCGGATCGCGCCGCGGCATGCGCCGCTCGCATGACGCGCTCGTCGCCGCCAATCCGAACGAGTGCCCGAACTGCGGCGAACTGCGGCGTCCGCACCACGTCTGCGGCGCCTGCGGACATTACGACGGCCGCGAAGTGATCGCCGCCGATACCGTCGACCTCGACGACGAGGCCGCCTGAGCAACCTCTAACGACGCGAGGTTGGGCCGCCATGTCCGCCGACACCAGGATGATCGGCGCCGGCGCCGCCCCGACCACGGGTGATATCGTCCTGTCGATCGACGCGATGAGCGGCGATCGGGGTGTCGCGGACGTTCTGAAGGGGATGGGCAAGTCGCTGAGCGCCGATCCCCGGCTGCGCTACCTCCTGCATGGCGACGCCGAGGTTCTCGGCCGCGCGCTGCGGTCCGGCAGCCCCCTCGCCGCCCGTACCGAGATCCGTCATGCCGAATCCGTGATCGGCATGGAGGAGAAGCCGTCGCGGGCGCTGAGGCGCGCGCGCGGTTCCAGCATGTGGGGTACGCTGCAGGCGGTGCAGTCGGGCGAAAGTCCCGCCGCGATCTCCGCCGGCAACACCGGCGCGCTGATGGCGCTCTCGATGCTGGCACTCCGCAAGGCCCCCGGGGTCAATCGGCCCGCGATCGCGGTCCTCTGGCCTTCGGTCAATCCCGCCGGATACAACGTCCTCCTCGACGCGGGCGCCGATATCCGCGCCGACGCGGCCGATCTTCTGAACTACGCGCTCATGGGCACCTCCTACGCCCGCAACGCGCTCGACGTCGCCCGGCCGCGCATCGGCCTGCTGAACGTCGGGACCGAGGAGCACAAGGGCCGCTCCGAACTGCACGAGGCGGCCGACCTGATCGCCGATGCCGCGCCGCTGGGCGAATTCGACTATATCGGCTATGTTGAGGGCAGTGACATGGCCTCCGGCCGGGTCGACGTGATCGTCACCGACGGTTTCACCGGCAACATCGCCCTCAAGACCGGCGAGGGCACCGCCTCGCTGATCCGCGACCAGCTGAAACAGGCCTTCGCCTACAGCCTGTTCAGCCGCGCCGGCGCGCTCTTCGCGCTCGGCTCGCTCCGCCGGCTCGGTGCGAGGATCGACCCGCGCAACGTGAACGGCGGCGTCTTCCTCGGGCTGAACGGCCTCGTCATCAAGAGCCACGGCGGCGCCGATGCGACCGGCTTCGCCGCGGCGATCCGCCTCGCGGGCAATCTGGCCGAACGGGGCTTCACGCAGAAACTCGCCGCCCGCATGGCGCTTGGCACGCCGGCGGCCGTCGAGGAAGGCACTCGGGAGGGTGCGACGACATGACGACGATCCGGGCCGTGGCACGGGGCTGCGGCCACTACCTTCCCGCCCGCGTGGTCGAGAACGCGGAATTCGCGACCACCCTCGACACATCCGACGAATGGATCCGCGCCCGCACCGGGATCGAACGGCGGCATTTCGCCGCCGAAGGCGAGAGCACCTCGGATCTCGCGATCGCGGCGGCGCGGGCCGCCCTCGCCGATGGCGGGCTCACGGGCGCCGACATCGACGCGATCGTGCTCGCGACGGCGACGCCCGACAACACGTTTCCGTCGACGGCGGTGCGGGTCCAGACCGCGATCGGCATGAAGGCCGGCTTCGCCTTCGACATCCAGGCGGTCTGCGCCGGCTTCGTCTTCGCCCTCGCGCAAGCCGACGCGCTGATCCGCTCCGGCTCCGCCGAGCGGGTGCTGGTCATCGGCGCCGAGACCTTCTCGCGCATCCTCGACTTCACCGACCGCGCGACCTGCGTCCTCTTCGGCGACGGCGCCGGCGCGCTCATCCTCGAACGCCAGGAACAGACAGGCACCTCCGGAGATCGCGGTCTGCTCGCGACCGATCTCAATTCCGATGGCCGCTACACCGATCTTCTCTATGTCGATGGCGGCCCCTCGACCACCGGCACCGCCGGCGTCGTGAGGATGGCGGGTCAGGAGATCTTCAAGCACGCCGTCATCAAGCTCGCCCAGACCGGCGGCGCCGCGCTCGCCAAGGCCGGTCTCGAAAAGGCCGACGTGACCTGGCTGGTTCCGCATCAGGCGAACCTCCGGATCATGACCATGACCGCGCAGAAGCTCGGCGTGCCGATCGAGCGCGTCGTCGTCACCGTGCAGGATCACGGCAATACCTCCGCCGCCTCGATCCCGCTCGCGCTTTCCGTCGCCAATTCCGAGGGCAAGCTCCGGCGAGGCGACCTGGTGCTGATGGAGGCGATCGGCGGCGGTCTCGCCTGGGGCGCCGCCGCCCTGCGCTGGTAGCCGGCGCTCACCCCCGACACGCGGCGGCCGATGCCCGGCGGACAGCACCCCCGCCTCTCCGGGCCGCCGCTTCCGTCCCGCCTTCGCCGGTCCGGGCAAGCCGTTGTTATTGACTCGCTTTAACTGTACACCCTAGGCTTCGGTGCTGCGTGGCACTGGCCGCACCGGGGGGAAGGAATGAGTGAGAAAACTCTGACGCGGATGGAACTCAGCGAAGCCGTGTTCCGCGCCGTTGGCCTTTCGCGTAACGAATCCGCCGAACTCGTTGAATCCGTTCTCGATCACATGTCGAACGCCCTTGTTCAGGGCGAGACTGTCAAGATATCTTCATTTGGGACTTTCAGTGTGCGATCCAAATCCGCCCGTGTCGGGCGAAATCCGAAGACTGGCGAGGAAGTGCCTATTGAACCCCGCCGCGTCCTGACCTTCCGCCCTTCGCATATCATGAAGGAGCGGGTGGACGCCGGCAACAAGCGCTGAACCGCCCGGAGGGGCCGGCGCGAATAACAGGAACGAGGAGAGGCGCGGCGTTGGTGGCCTCGCCCTGATCCGGGCGGACAGCGTTTTCCACGCTTGCGAGGTTGACGAGACGATGGACAAGTCACCGGAAGCATTCAGAACGATCAGCGAAGTCGCCGAAACCCTCGATGTGCCGCCGCATGTGCTGCGCTTCTGGGAGACGCGCTTCAACCAGGTGAAGCCGGTAAAGCGCGGCGGTGGCCGGAGATATTATCGGCCGGAGGACGTCCGCCTGCTCCGGGGCATCCGCGGCCTGCTCTACGACGACGGCATGACGATCAAGGGCGTGCAGAAGATCCTGCGCGAGCGCGGCATCCGCCATGTGATCGGCCTCGGCACGCTGACGGGCGAGCCCGCCGCCACGCATTCCGCGCCGACAGCGGCGCCGGCCCTCGCGGCCTCCCCGCGCGCCCCGGCGGCCTCGCCCATGCCGCCGGCGACCGACCCGGTCCAGCGCCGACCCGAACCCGCGCCGAGCCGCATGAATCATGTGGACGGCCACGCTTCGGAGGTTCCCGGCGCCGCTCCCAGCCCTGTCCCCGGCTTCCTCGAAACCACGCTTCTGGCGCCGGATCGTCCGGCGTGGGGGCCGGCCGCGGCGAGCGAGGCCGAACCGAAGGTCCCCGCCACCGACGGGCAGGCCGTCGCGGTGACGCTGACCGGCCCCGGCCGCCGGGCGGCGCTCGCCGCGCTGGTGACGGAGCTTGAAGCCCTGCGCGCGGTCATGGCGCGGGACCGGAAGGGCTGAGGCACCTGCGCGAGGTGGTCCCGGGGACCGATCGCGCGCACGGCCGGACCCGCCTCGCGCGTCTCGGGGCGGTGCCGGAGCCTCTCCGCGAATTTCCGGCGCTTTCCGCTTGCTCTGCCCGGCGGCGCGGTTATAAAGCGCCCGGTGTCGGGCTATAGCGCAGTCTGGTAGCGCGTTCGACTGGGGGTCGAAAGGTCGTGAGTTCGAATCTCGCTAGCCCGACCAAATCCCCCGACGAGGATGGCCGCGGTCAGGGTGTTCTGGCCGCGCAGGAGATCTCCCGACTGCTCGCCGAGCGGCGGATCACCACGGAGATCTCCGTCGATGCGGATCAGGTCCAGCCTGCGAGCCTCGACCTGCGGCTCGGCGCCTCGGCCTATCGCATCCGGGCCTCCTTCCTGCCGGGCCCCGGCACCAGCGTCGCCAGGCGGCTCTCCGAATTCGAGATGCACCGGATCGACCTCGGGCCCGGCGCGGTGCTGGAGAAGAACTGCGTCTATCTCGTGCCGCTGATGGAAGCGCTGGACCTACCCCCCGATCTCTCGGCGGTGGCGAATGCCAAGAGTTCGACCGGCAGGCTCGACCTGCTGACCCGCCTCATCACCGACCAGGGTACCGAGTTCGACCGGATTCCGGCGGGCTACTCCGGTCCGCTCTACGCCGAGATCTCGCCGCGCTCCTTCTCGGTGCTGGTGCGGCCGGGGATGCGGCTCAACCAGATCCGCTTCCGCCGCGGTCAGGTCCTGCTCGACGACGCCGCGCTCAGGGAGCTGAACGCTTCACAGGGGCTGGTGGACGGGCTGGTCGATGGCCCTGCGCATATCGCGGGCGGTCTCGGCTTCTCGGTCGATCTGCGGCCCTCCGGGGGCACGCTCGTCGGCTATCGGGCCAAGCCGCATACCGGGCTCATCGACCTCGGCCGGATCGGACACTACCCGGCGTCCGACTTCTGGGAAGAGGTGCACAGCGAGAGCGGCCGGATCATTCTCGACCCCGGCGCCTTCTACATCCTCGTGAGCCGCGAGGCGGTGCATGTCCCGCCCGACTACGCCGCCGAGATGGCACCCTATCTCGCGATGGTGGGCGAGTTCCGGGTGCATTACGCGGGCTTCTTCGACCCCGGCTTCGGCCATGCCCAGGCCGGCGGCACCGGCTCGCGCGGGGTGCTCGAAGTGCGCTGCCACGAGGCGCCCTTCGCCCTCGACCACGGCCAGATCGTCGGCCGGCTGATCTACGAGCGCATGTCCGAACGGCCAGAAAAGCTCTACGGCGCCGATCTCGGCTCGAACTACCAGGGCCAGGGGCTGAAGCTTTCCAAGCACTTCCGGGCGTGAGTTTCCCGACCGGATCGTCCGCGCCCGATGCGCGCCCGGGGTTAACCAGACTCCATCACGACTGTCGCGGTCGCGGCCGCCTTCGCGGTATCGCTGTTTGGCGAGCCATCGGCACGTCCGCCGACCGCCGCCCCCGGAGCCGCGAGAATGCCGTCGTACCAACGCCCAATCTCGATCACCTACTACAAGGCCGTCAGAACCGGCCTCGACCTGCCGAATGTCGGCGGCGCGACGGATATCGTCGCGCGCGCGGATAGAGACCCGCGGGATTTCTACGACAAGTTCGAAGGCAGGTTTTCGTACAAGCCCGGCGACGGTCATCGCTGGAGCGGGAAGGAAGTCGACGCCCAGTTCACTGGACATATCGACGAATCGGGCGTCCTCTGGACCCGGTGGCTGGAGATCCAGATCAACAATGACCGGTTCGCCACGGTGGAGGTGAGAAACGGTGGGATCCCGTTCACGATCGGAGTCGATTATTTTCCGCGCATCGTCAACGTGCTGGGAGTCAATGCGAAGGGTTCCGAGTTCGGCGATCGCCTCATCGGCGGGGGAGCCTCCGACGTACTCGAAGGGGGCCGCGGAAACGATACTCTGCGCGGCGAGAAAGGCGACGACGTCCTCGTGGGCGGGTCCGGGCGCGACCATCTCTGGGGCGGCAAGGGCGCGGACCTGTTCGTTCTCGACGGCGACGTTCACGGGAAGGCCGAACGCGATGTCATCGAGGACTTCTCCGGTCGCGACAGGATTGATCTCCACCTGCTCAACTCGGACGGCATATATTCGCCGGATGACCGGCCGTTCGATTTCATCGGCGCGGATCGGTTCAGTGGAACTCGCGGAGAGCTGCGCTACTACAAGGGTCTGGTGCGGGGCGACAGGGATGGCGACGGGCGGGCGGATTTCACCATCGAGATCGCGAACGGCGCGCAGCTCGACGCATCCGATTTCATCCTGTAGCGGTCACAACAGCTCGCATGGCGACCGGTACGCGGGCGTTTGCACCTGCGTACCGCGGTGCGCTATAGTGGCGGCGAGCCAGCCAGCCACCCGTGAGTTCCACCGATGCCAGACGCCGTCAGCGCGCCGCCGAAAACAGCGGGCAAGGCCGAGACCAGAACGGCCAGGCCACCGCTCTACAAGGTGCTGTTGCACAATGATGACTTCACGCCCCGCGATTTCGTCGTGGGCGTGCTCGGCTCCGTGTTCCGGATGCCGATCGAGAGCGCGCATGGCGTGATGCTGACCGCGCATACCAAGGGATGCTGCGTCGTGGCCGTCTTCACCCACGAGGTCGCCGAAACCAAGGCCACCCAGGCGACCGACATGGGCAAGCGCGAGGGCTATCCCCTCATGTTCACGACCGAACCCGAGACCTGAGGTCGGGCCGCCGCGGGCGTCCGGGTTCCCACAGCGCCGTGCTGGTAGCCCGGCCGCGCGTCCGGCGTCGTCGCGCGATAGCCGCGTAGACCGATCTCGTCGGCTATCGGCGGTCGTTCTCGCCCGCCCGTCCCCGACGCGATGCCGCTCGCCTCGATCGCGCATCACCGACGGCGCGTGAGCGGAAACGCCCATCCGAGTGGGCCTCGCGATGGCATCCGCCCGACCGGAAGAGCGAGAGTACTGAACTCAGATCAGATCGCCCTGCGCCGGGTCCGGCGCCTGATCCCCGGTTTCGTCGCCAATTTCGCCACCCGTCCCGTATCCCATCCCGGGCAGCGCCCCCGGCATCGCACCCGGAGGCGGGCGATTGTCGAGCAGGCCCGCGGCGCGGAGTTCGCTCAGCCCGGGCAGGTCGCCCTCGGAGGCCAAGCCGAAATGGTCGAGGAAGCCCTCGGTCACGACATAGGTCGCGGGCCGGCCCGGTGTCATCCGGCGGCGGCCGAGCCTGACCCAGCCAAGCTCGATCAGCGTGTCGAGCGTGCCGGAGGACACCGAAACGCCTCGGATCTCCTCGATCTCGGCCCGCGTCACCGGCTGGTGGTAGGCGACGATGGCGAGGGTTTCGATCGCGGCGCGGCTGAGCTTGCGGCTCTCCACCACCTCGCGATTCATCAGGAAGCCGAGATCCGGCGCGGTGCGGAACGCCCAGCCGTCGCCCGCGCGGCGAAGCTCGACCCCCCGCCCCTCGTAGCGCCGCCGCAGGCCTGCCAGCGCCTCGGCCACGTCGCAGCCCCGCGGCAGGCGCGCGGCGATCTCGTGAGCGGTCAGCGGTCCAGTGCTCGCGAAAAGGACCGCCTCGATCATCCGCTCCTGTTCGGGCATCGGCGGCGCCATGAAGGACGGATCGGCGATGAAGCCGTGGGCGTTGTCATTCATTCGTGTTTCTCCCCGCCGCGTTTCCCGGCGTGCGTCTCCGCGGTCCGGTCTCCGTGCGTCTCCCCATCCCGCTGTCTGAGATAGATCGGCTGGAAGGGCGCGTCCTGCCGCATCGTCAGCCGCCCGCTTTTCACCAGTTCGAGCGCGGCGGCGAAGCTCGCAGCCGTCGCCGAACGGCGCTTCGTCGGTTCAAGCGCCCAGTCGTCGGGGAGCCAGGCCGAAAGCGTCACCCAGTCCGTGGCCGTCCCGATCAGCCCGCGCATCCGCTCAAGCGCCTGTTCCATCGTGAAGACCGGCCCGCGCGTGAGGTGCAGCGGCTGGAAATCGTCCTTGGTCTTGATCCGCGCATAGGCCCGCATCAGATCGAGAAGCCCGGCGGTGTGCTCGACCTTGACCGAGCGGCCCATGGTTTCCGGATCTCCGCGCGCGAAGACATCGCGGCCAAGCTGGTCGCGGGCCATCAGTTCCGCCGCGCGGGCGCGCATCGCCTCGAGCCGCTGGAGCTGGAAGGCGAGATGGGCGGCGAGCTCATCGGCGGAGGGGCCTTCCTCCTCCGGGTCCGGCGGCAGAAGCAGCCGCGACTTGAGGAAGGCGAGCCAGGCCGCCATCACGAGGTAGTCGGCCGCGAGTTCGATCCGCAGCGTCTTCGCCGCCGAGACGAAGCCCAGATACTGCTCGGCCAGTTTCAGGATCGAGATCCTGAGCAGATCGACCTTCTGGCCCCGAGCGAGCGTCAGCAGGAGGTCAAGCGGACCCTCGAACCCGTCCACATCGACGACCAGCGCCTCCGCCGCGAGGCGTTCGGCGACCGAGCCGGGATCGAAGAAATCCTCAGGCATGGGCCCGTGTCCCTACCCTCGCCGCCAGCGCGCGGTATTCGGCCTCATGCGCCGCGCTGTCGGCCGGCGCGGGCCTCCGCAGGGCGAGCGCCGCCTCGGAACGAGCGAGCGCGGCCCCTGCGAGCCGGGGCGTGGCGGCGACCACCGCCGCCATTTCCTCCGGCACACCATCGCAATGCAGGACCATGTCGCAGCCTGCAGCAAGCGCCGCCGCGGCGCGCTCACCGAGTCCGCCCCGCAGCGCCCGCATCGAGAGATCGTCGGTCATCAGGAGCCCGCCGAAGCCGATGTTCTCGCGGATCACGCNAGCCTGCAGCAAGCGCCGCCGCGGCGCGCTCACCGAGTCCGCCCCGCAGCGCCCGCATCGAGAGATCGTCGGTCATCAGGAGCCCGCCGAAGCCGATGTTCTCGCGGATCACGCGGATCATCCGCGGCGATTGCGTCGCCGGCCCGTCCGGGTCGAGCGCGCGGTAGACGACATGCGCGCTCATCGCCATCGGCATGTCGGCGAGCGCGCGGAACGGCGCGAAATCCGCCTCGAGCTCCGCGGGCCCCGCCTCGACCCGCGGCAGATCCTCGTGGCTGTCGAGCGGCGCCCGCCCCTGCCCCGGCACGTGCTTCAGGATCGGCAGAACACCGCCGGCCAGCAGACCCTCGGCCACCGCGCGGCCCATGAGCGCGACCTCGCCCGGATCGCCGGAATAGCAGCGGTTCCTCAGGACGCCATGCGTCTCCTCGCGCGCGAGATCGAGCACCGGGGCGCAGTTCACGTCTATGCCGATCGCGCGCAACTCTCCGGCGATCAGCAGGTAGCGCAGATGCATCGCCCGCGCCCGCGCCTCGGGCGGAAGTCCGGCGCATTCCTCGAGCGCAGGCGCCCATTCGCGCCAGACCGGGCCGCGCAGCCGGGCGACCCGCCCGCCCTCCTGATCGACCAGCACCGGCGCGTCGCGCCCCACGCAGTCGCGGAGCGCGGCCGTCAGCGCGCGCGTCTGCTCCGGGTCCCGGATGTTGCGGGCGAAGAGGATGAACCCCCAAGGGTCTGCCGAGGCGAAGAAGCGCCGCTCACCCTCCGAGAGTTCGGGACCGGCGCAGCCGAGGATTACCGCCCGCGCCGGCATGCTATTGCAACGTGACCGGAATGCAGTCGACGCCGCGCCCACGCAACGCATCGCACATCTGGCGCGTCTCGTCGGCGCTGTCGAAGCCCGCGACCCGCAGCCGGTAGAAGACGCGAGCGTTCGAGGTCGTCCGCTCGACATAGAGGCTCTTCGCGCCGAGCAGGTCGCCGTCGCGCGCCACGAGCCGTCCCCAGGCCTCACGGGCCAGCGCCTCGCTGTCATAGGCGCCGAGCTGGACCAGCCGGGACCCCTGCGCGACGCTCGAGACCTCGCGCGGCTGCGACGAAACCGAGGCGCCGCTCCGCGTGGGCGCGGCCTCGACAGGCGCTGTCGTCCGGGCCATCCGGAGGTTCGACGGGCGACCCATCGGCCGATCACCGGCGACCGGGGCCGCCCCCGGATCATCGCCAGGCGCGTCCCCCGGTTCCCCCTCGGGCTCCGCCGCGGCGACCGGCGCGACGGAGGCGACCATCGCCGCGAGTTCGTTCTGGATCGAAACCGGCGACAGGGGTTTCGGCTGGGCCTCGGGTCCGCCATCCGCCCGGGACGCCGCGTCCGGTTCGATCGGCGTGCCCGCGATGACGAGGTCGCCCTCGGCGGCGTCCTCGTCGGCGAGCGCGACGGGCTCTGGCGCGGCCGGCGCGATCCCCGTCGGATCGGGCTGGTTGCCCGCGAGCACCGAATTGACCTCGAGCCCCTGATGCGCGGCGCGGGCCCCGCCCGGGTCCTCCGGCGCGACGCGGGCTGGCCCCGCCATCGCCTTGATGACGGGAACCTCGTTCGCATCGCGGGTTCCGAGGCGGTAGGACCAGAGGCCCATCGCTCCGATCACACCGAGGAAAAGCACCGCGCCGGCGATCCGGCGCAGCGAAGCGGGGACGAGTTCCTCAGTCGGACGCCCCGCGACGGAATCGTATTCGTCGCTCAATAGATCGCGCATTGGGTTTGTGCCTGTTTTCACACACCATATCGTGTATGTGCCTCTGCTCCAACCCCGAAATCCACGCGGATGCTTTCAGCGCATCTCATCCATCGGGGTGACGCCAAGAATACCAAGCCCCGCCGATATGACAACCGCCGTCGCACGGGCGAGCGCGAGACGCGCCATCGTCTGCTCCGGCGCCTCGACGCGGAGGAAACGCTGCTCCGGATCGAGCTTGCCCTGATGCTGCAGCGAGTGGAAATCGGACGCGAGTTCATAGAGATAGAAGGCGATCCGGTGCGGCTCGTGGTTGTTCGCCGCCACTTCCACCTGACGCGGCCATTCGCCGAGCTTGCGCGCCAGCGTCATCTCGCCCGCGGTGCCGAGCAGCGCCATGTCGGCGCGCGCGAGATCGGCGTCCGCGGTCGCGAACCCCGCCCCCCCGGCCCTGGCGAGAACCGAGCAGACCCGGGCATGCGCGTATTGCACGTAGAAGACCGGATTCTCCTTCGACTGTTCCAGAACCTTGTCGATATCGAAGTCGAGCGGCGCGTCGTTCTTGCGCGTCAGCATCACGAAGCGGGTCACATCCGGCCCGACCAGTTCGATCAGGTCACGGAGCGTGACGAAGGTCCCCGCCCGCTTCGACATCTTGTAGGGCTGCCCGTCCTTGGTGAGTTTCACGAGCTGGCAGAGCTTGCAGTCGAGCGGCACCCGCCCGTCGCTCAGGGCGGCGACCGCCGCCCGCATCCGCTTCACATAGCCGCCGTGATCGGCGCCGAACACGTCGATGAGCTCGTCGAAGCCCCGTTCGACCTTGGTGTAGTGATAGGCGATATCGGGCGCGAAATAGGTCCAGCCGCCGTCCGACTTCTTCACCGGCCGGTCGACATCATCGCCATAGGCGGTTGATTTGAAAAGCGTCTGGACCCTGGGCTCCCAATCCTCCGGCGTCTTGCCCTTGGGCGGCTCCAGCACGCCCTCGTAGATCAGGCCCTTCGACGACAAGGCCGCGAGCGCCGCCTCGATCCGGCCGGTGCCATAGAGCGAGCGTTCGGAGTAGAACACGTCCATCCGCACGTTCAGCAGGTCGAGATCCTCGCGGATCATCTCCATCATCTTCTCGATCGCGTAGTCGCGGAGCGCCGGCAGCCAGTCCTCGTTGTCGTGGCCGACCAGCGCGTCGCCGTGCTCCCGCGCCAGCGCCTCGCCGACCGGGATCAGGTATTCGCCGGGATAGCTGCCTTCCGGGAACTCGATCTCGCGGCCGAGCGCCTCGAGATAGCGCAGATAGACCGAGCGGCCGAGCACATCGACCTGCGCGCCGCCATCGTTGATGTAGTATTCCCGCGTGACCTCGTAGCCCGCGAAATCGAGCAGGGCGGCGAGCGCATCGCCGAAGACCGCGCCCCGGGTATGGCCGATGTGAAGCGGTCCGGTCGGGTTCGCGGAGACGAATTCGACATTGACCCTGCGTCCCGCGCCGAGGGTGGAGCGGCCGACATGCCGCCCCTGCGCGAGGATCGCCGGCACTTGGGAGAACCAGCGTCCGCTCGCGAGCCGCAGGTTGAGAAAGCCCGGACCCGCGACCTCGACCGAGGCGACGCCATCAGCCTCGGCGAGAAGCGGCGCCAGCGCCTCGGCGATCTCGCGCGGGGCCTTGCGCGCGGGGCGCGCGAGCGCCATCGCCACATTGGTCGCCATGTCGCCATGCGCCGGATCGCGCGGCGGCTCGACCGTCACCGGCCCGAGGTCCAGCCCTTCCGGCAGGTCACCCCGCGCCACGAGCCGTCCCACCGCCGCGACCACGAGCGCCTTCACTTCCGCGAACAGATCCATCGCACCTTCTCCCTCCTCGGCGAGCCACGGCGTTATCACAGCCGCCGCCGACCCTCCACGCCCAATCGGTCGGCCGCCCGCTGGGTTCCGTGGTCCCGGCCGGGGCCAGCGACCCGTGATCCACAACCCGTGATCCACAACCCGTGATCGGCGCCACCCTGATCAACGGCCCGCGATCAACACCCGACGATCAAGGCCCGGTGATCAACACGCGGCCGTCGGCGGCTGGCGCATCGGGCGGGCGGCGGCTAGGCTTCGCTCCGACCAGCGATGGAGTCTGCCGTTGAGCCCGCGCCACTTCGCCGCTTACGCCTTTTGCGCCGGGCTCGCCAGCGCCGCCTTCGCCGAAAGCGTCGGGCCGGACGCATTCGAGACGATGAGCGAGGGACGCACGCTTCACTTCACGCTCGACGGAGAACCCTATGGCGCGGAGCAGTATTTCTCCGACCGCCGGGCCTTGTGGCGCCATGCCGATGGCACCTGCTCCTGGGGCCGCTGGTATCCCCGCGACGGGTTGATCTGTTTCGAGTACGAAGCCGGGGCCGAGGAGGATCAGGAGCCGCAGTGCTGGACCTTCGAAGGCGGCGCCACCGGTTTCAGCGCCGCGCTGATCAAGGATGGGGCGCCCACGGGGCTCACGCTCGATCTGGACCGGACCGACACCGCCCCGCTCGACTGCCCCGGGCCCGGCGTCGGAAGCTGACGCTGCCCGAGTTCCACCCCGCTCAGAGCAGCCGGCCCTGCCCTTCATCCTCGTCGGCCCCGCCCGCGCGTCGCCTCGGGCGCGGGGGCGCATGCTCGGGGCGCGCGCTGACGCGGCCATCGGCGAACTGGATCTCGAGCCGCGCTTCGGTCCCCGCCGCTTCCGCGCGGGTCACGACATGGCCGCCGGCGCCCCGGACGATCGCATAGCCCCGGCCCAGAACCGCTTCGGGATCGAGCGTCGCCAGCGTGCGCGCCAGCGCGCCGAGCCGCGCCGCCTGCTCCCGTCCGATGCGCCCGCCATCGCGGGCGAGCCGCGCGCCCTGCGCCTCCACCCGGTCGCCGAGGCGCGCGATCATCCGTGTCATCACCATCGGCCTCAGCCCCGCCGCCGCGCGACCGAGCTGCTCGGCCCGCCGTTCCAACCCATGCCGGAGCAGCGCCGGACCGAACCGCCCCGCCGCGCCGCGGGCGAGACCGAGCTCGCGCGCCCGAACCAGCCCGACAAGCGCGCGCGGCAACCGCGGCCCCACCGCGTCGAGCCGCTGCGCCCGCTCGCCGATGATCGCCTCGGGCCGGGGCAGGCCGCGGGCGAGATCGCGCAACCTCTGCCCCCGGAGCGCCAGCCCCCGCGCCGCCGAGGTGCGCCGCCGTTCCTCGAGCCCGCCGAGCGTGGCGAGCAATTCGAGCCGCACCGGCACCGCCATCTCGGCGGCCGCCGTCGGTGTCGGCGCCCGGCGGTCGGCGGCATGGTCGATGAGCGTGGTGTCGGTCTCGTGTCCCACGGCTGAAATGACCGGAATCCGGCTCTCCGCCACCGCGCGCACGACGATTTCCTCGTTGAACCCCCAGAGATCCTCAATCGAACCACCGCCGCGGGCGACGATCAGCAAATCCGGCCTCGGGATGCGCCCGCCCGGCGCGATGGCGTTGAAGCCCCGGATCGCGGCCGAAACCTCCGCCGCGCAGTTCGGCCCCTGCACCGTCACCGGCCAGAGCAGCACCGGACGCGGGAAGCGCTCGCGCAGGCGATGCAGGATATCGCGGATCACGGCGCCCGAAGGCGAGGTGACGACGCCGATCACTTCGGGCAGGAACGGCAGCGCGCGCTTGCGCCCCGCGTCGAAAAGTCCTTCGGCGGCGAGGGCCTGGCGGCGTTTCTCCAGCATCGCCATCAAGGCGCCCGCGCCCGCCGGCGCGATCTCCTCGACGATCATCTGGTACTTGGACGAGCCGGGGAAGGTCGTGAGCCGCCCGGTGGCGACTACTTCCATCCCTTCCTCGAGCTTCGCGACGAGGCCGCGCGCCGTGCCGCGCCAGACCACGGCGCCGAGAACCGCCCGGTCGTCCTTCAGGTCGAAATAGATATGCCCCGAGTTCGGCCGCGAGACCCGGCCGATCTCGCCACGCACCCGCACCCGGCCGAACTCGCCCTCGATGACGCGCTTCACCGCGCCCGAGATTTCGGAGACGGTGAATTCGGGCGCGTTCGCGCCGGTATCCGGTCGGGCTTCCTCGAACAGCTCCACTTGCCCACTCGCTTGCGGTTGACGGGTCGGCACCATAGAACGCCCCGCGAGCGATGGAAACGGGCTGGGCGAGGACGCGCGATGAACATTCTGATCCTGGGCGGCGGCGGCCGTGAACATGCGCTCGCCTGGGCCTTCGCGCAGAATCCGAAAGTCGACCAGCTCTTCTGCGCGCCGGGCAACGCCGGGATCGCGGAACAGGCGAGTTGCGTCGCACTCGACATTCTTGACGGCGCGAAGATCCTCGCCTTCTGCGCCGAGAACGCGGTCGATTTCGTGATGATCGGCCCCGAGGCGCCGCTCGCCGAGGGCGTGGCCGACGTGCTCCGCGAGGGCGGCATACTGACCTTCGGGCCGGGGCGCGAGGCCGCGCGGCTCGAAGCCTCGAAGGCTTTCACCAAGGAGATCTGCGCGGCCTGCGGCGCGCCGACCGCGCGGAGCCAGACCTTCACCGACCGCGACGCCGCGACCGCCTATCTGGCCGCCGAAGGCGCGCCGATCGTCGTCAAGGCAGACGGGCTCGCCGCCGGCAAGGGCGTAACGGTGGCTGAGACGCCCGATGAGGCGCAGGCGGCGCTTGACGCGATCTTCGACGAGGGACCGGGCGCGCGGGTGGTGATCGAGGAGTTCATGACCGGCGAGGAGGCGAGCCTCTTCATCCTCGCGAATGGCACCGATTTCATCGTCATCGGCAGCGCGCAGGACCACAAGCGCGCCTTCGACGGCGACGAGGGCCCGAACACCGGCGGCATGGGCGCCTATTCCCCCGCCCCGATCCTGACGGCCGAGGTCACCGAACGCGCGCTCAGCGAGATCGTGCGCCCGACGCTCGCCGAGATGGCCGCGCGCGGCACGCCCTTCCAGGGCGTGCTCTACGCCGGCCTGATGATCGAGAACGGCGCGCCGAAGCTCGTGGAGTACAACGTCCGCTTCGGCGATCCGGAGATCCAGGCGATCGCGATGCGGCTCGGCGCGCAACTGCTCGACGCGATTCTCGCCTGCGCCGAGGGGCGCACGGCGGAGGGCGAGGTGAACTGGGCAGAGGACCATGCGATGACGGTGGTGGTCGCCGCCCGGGGCTATCCCGGCGATTATGCGCGCGGCGAGGTGATCGGCCTGCCCGCGATCGACCTGCCCGGCGCGCAGATCTTCCACGCCGGAACGAAACTTCGCGATGGCGAGATCGTCTCGAACGGCGGGCGGGTCCTGAACGTGACCGCGCGGGCGGCGACGCTGGCAGAGGCCCGGAAACGCGCCTATGCGACGCTCGACGCGATCGACTGGCCCGGCGGTTTCGCCCGGCGCGACATCGGCTGGCGCGTGCTCGGCCGCTGACAGCCGCCTTGCCGCGGCGCCGGAAAGCGCCTAGTCCTCCCCCGAGGCACTACACGGGGAGTTTCACGCATGATCGGCCGCCTGAATCACGTCGCCATCGCCGTACCCGACCTCGAAGCCGCGAGCGCGCAGTACCGCGACACGCTCGGCGCCTCGGTCCGCGCGCCGCAGGACGAGCCGGATCACGGCGTGACGGTCGTCTTCATCGACCTGCCGAACACCAAGATCGAACTGCTTTATCCCCTCGGCGAGGATTCCCCGATCGCGGGCTTCCTCGCGAAGAACCCGAACGGCGGCATCCACCATATCTGCTACGAGGTGGACGATATTCTCGCCGCCCGTGACACGCTCAAGGCGGCGGGCGCGCGCGTGCTCGGCAGTGGCGAGCCGAAGATCGGCGCGCATGGCAAGCCGGTCCTGTTCCTGCATCCGAAGGATTTCACCGGCACATTGGTCGAGCTCGAACAGGCATGAGCATCACCGCGATCATCGTGATCTTCGCCACGATCTGGTTCCTCGCGCTGCTTGTCTGCCTGCCGATCGGGCTCAGGACGCAGGGCGAGGAAGGCACTTCGGTGCCGGGCACGCCATCCTCGGCGCCCGCCGATCCGATGATTCGCAAGAAGGTGGTCTGGGCGACCTGCGCCGCCATCGTGATCGGCGCGCCGCTCTGCCTCTATCTCACCTATGGCGGCGTCTCGATCCGGGACCTCGACATCTGGGGGATCATGTGATCCCCGCCGAAACGGCGGCCGACCGGTAACGCCGTCACCGGAAATTCAGCCGTCGACATTCCCCGGAAACCTGCTAGCCTCCCGGGCGAGTGCGACAATCGTCGCAACCACAGGGAGCAGAAAGAAGGAGGCCGCCACGTGAGCATGACGACGACCCTGACCCTCCTGGGCGGCACGGCCGCGCTCTTCGCCTATGTCGCGATACAACTCTCAGTTGCACGGCGCTCGGCGAAGATCCGGGTGCGTGTCGAGGATCGCCGGCGCCCGGGCCCGCGTTACTGAAGCGCGCTGAGAAGGCGCCACATCGAAACCCTGAGGACACCGCCGGGCGAGAGCCTTGGCGGTGTCTTCCGTTCAGGGTCTTCCAATCAGAGCCTTCTCTCCGGCCCTTCGCCTCAGTTCAGCCTGTGGAACTGGTGCGTGAAGACGGCGACCCCGAAGATCGGCACCAGCAGGTTCAGGATCGGCACGGTCAGCGGCACGGCCATCAGGATGCCCGCGAGCCAGATCCGCCAGAAATGCCGTTTGCCCATCCGCCCCGCCGCCTCGAAGCCGAGCCGCCGCGCGGCGACGAGCTGGAAATACTCCCGCCCGAGCAGGTAGCCGTTCAGCAGCAGGAAGACCGCCGGAGCCAGCGGCGGAAAGGCGAGGTAGAGCCCGAAGGCCACGATGTTGACGCCGAGCACGATGCCCGCGAAGCGCATCGCATCGCCGATCTGCTGTCCGAGCGGCAAATCCGTCGCGGGCGGCAACGCCGGATAATGGCGTGCCTCCACCGCCGCGGCGATCGCGTCGAGGAAGAAGCCGACCACGCCCGCGGCGACCGGGACCATCAGTACGACCGACAAGAGGAGCATGAGCCCGACCGCGCCCCAGGAGACGAGGTTGTCAACGAAGGTCACCTCTCCGACCCAGGGCAGCGTCACGGTCGGCGGCAGGAGCCAGCCCAGTCCGAACATCACCGCCCAGAACACGACCGCGAGGGCGACGATGGTCAGCGCCAGAGAGCCGAAGAGCACCCGCATGAAGCGCGGATCGCCCATCTGGCCAAGCGCCCGCCCGAAATCGACGAAAAGTCCCATCAGCGCGGCGCCTCCCCGGATCGCATCTGTCCCCTGTGCTTCATCTTCGCCACGGCCAGCGACGCCATCACGGCGCGGCCGATCATGCGAGCGACGGCGATCAGTCTCGCCATGTCACGATCTTGTCGAGATCGGGCCGCGGACGGTCCGGCACTTCGCCGACGCCGGTGCCGATATAGATGAAGCCGACGATCCATTCGTGATCGGCGAGCCCGAGTTCCTTCTCGCGCAGGTCCACGTCATAGGCCGGCCAGCCGGTGAGCCAGTTCGCGCCCCAGCCCTCCGCGAGCGCCGCGTTCAGGAGGCTCAACGCCACCCCGCCGGCCGAGAGCGTCTGCTCGATCTGGGGGATCTTGTCGCTTTCGACCGGGCTCGCCACCACGGCGATCGCGACGGGCGCCTGTTCGAAGGCCAGCGCCCCCTTCTCCGCGTCCTCTCCCGTCTCCTCCGCGCGTTCCCGGATCGCCTTGGCGAACCGGCCGAGCGCGACGCCGCGCAGCACGATCAGCCGCCAGGGTTCGAGCTTGCCGTGATCGGGTACGCGCACGGCGGCGGTCATTATCCGGGTCAGCGCCTCCCGGTCCGGTTCCGGCAGGCCGAGCAGGCGGGCGGGCCGCGAGCGGCGGGTCAGAAGGAATTCGGCGGCTTCGGGGCTCGCGGGCATGGTCGCTCCTTGAAAGATATCCCGCCGATCAGATGTTCGCCACGGCGGGCCGCGTCAAGAGCACTCCACGGCACTCGGCAGCTTCCGCCCCCTCTCACTCGCGCCCCAGCACCCGGTCGCCCACGAACGTCTCGACGGCTCCGCCGCTGAAGGCCGCCATCATCGCATCCGGGTCATAGACCGAGGCGAGCCAGTCGCGGAAGGCGATCCCCGTCCGTCGGTGCTCCGCCGCGTAGGCGTCGATCATGTAGCCGAGCACGCCGGTCCGGCCTCGCCTCAGATGCAGATAGCGCCAATGAAGCTGCTCCCGGGCCGCCTCGGGCCCGGCGTCTGTCCTGAGCAGCAGGTAGAGCGCGGCGACGAACCCCGCTCGGTCCGAACCCGATTTGCAGTGGATCAACATGGGCTTGTCGGCGCAAGCGAAGATTTCGTCGAGCCGCGCGATGGTCTCGAAATCCGGCAGCTCCCGCGAGTTCAGCTTGAGATCGACGAGCCTGATCCCGACCTCGTCGCATGTCTGGCGCTCAAGAATGTAAGAGCCCCATTCCGTCGCGCCGCGCAGGTTGAGGATGGCCCGAAATCCGCGTCGGGCGAGATCGCGGATCGAGCCGGGATCGGGCTGGCTGCCACGCCAGACACCGGGCGCGACCTCGTGCAGGTTGCGCCACAGGTAGCGCACCAGGCCATGGTCGAAGACCAGCATGTCGATGAGCGCCCCCCGGCGCATCGCCGCGCCGCCCGCGGCGAGCCAGCGATCCTTCCAGCGTCGATGCCAGACCCGCGGCGGGCGTTCCTGCCGCGCCCGGGAGGCGGCGTCCCTGCCCATCGCTCAGCCCTCGGCGGAGGCGATCACCGGGTCGTCGGTCACGCGGCAATTGGCGGTCAGTTCGGAGAGCGGGCGCCCCTGCGTCCCGTCCGCGCCGAAATTCGCGCGGTCGAGCCATTCGGCATAGGCCGCGCCGAGGCAGGGCCAGTCACGGTCGACCATCGCGAACCAGGCCGTGTCGCGGTTGCGCCCCTTCACCACCGTCGCCTGCCGGAACACGCCCTCGTAGGAGAAGCCGAACCGCTGCGCCGCGCGGCGGCTCGGCAGGTTCAGCGCGTCGCATTTCCATTCGAAGCGGCGGAAGCCCAGAGCGAAGACATGGGCGGCCAGCAGGAAGATCGCCTCGGTCGCCGCGCGCGTCCGCCGGATACGGGGGGCGAGGCAGATGTGCCCGACCTCGATCGAGCCCTGCTCCGGCGAGATCCGCATCAGGCTCATCACCCCGCCTGGCAGTCCGGTCGCACGGTCGATCAGGGCGAAGAACAGCGGATCGCGGCTCGCACCGAGCCGCTCGATGAACCGCGCGTATTCTCCGATCCCGAAGAACGGTCCGTAGGGAAGATAGTCCCAGGTATCCTCGGCGCCTTGCAGCGCGGCATGCAGATCCGCGGCGTGGCGCCGGTTGAGCGGCTCGAGCCGCGCATAGGCGCCTTCCATCACCACGGGCTCCGGCGTCAGCGCCGGCTTCCAGCCTTCGACGATCCACCCAAGCCGCGCCATACCCCACCTCTTCCGAACGCGCGCGACCCTGCCACGTGGCCCCGCCGGCCGCAACGGCCCATGGCGACGCAAGGCGCGCGAAACCCCAGCGACGGCCCCGCGCGGCGCTGTCTCCGCGGCGCGTGCCGGACGACGAGGTCTTCGCCGGCAGGGCCCCGAAGTGGTACAATAGCCGGATTACGCGCATCGATCATTGAAACACCTGTTCATTGGAGGAGCCCATGGCCGATCCGAAGTCCATCACGGACCGTATCACCGAACTCAGCGGGCTCGCTCGAACCGCCTGGGCGAGCCTTCTGACCGCTGTTCTCTTCATCGGCGTGACGCTCGTCTCGCTCAAACACTCGGAATTCCTCGTCGCGGGCGAGAATGTGGCGCTTCCGGTCATCAACCTCAGCATGCCGACCCGGATGTTCTTCTTCTGCGCGCCGGTGCTCCTGGCCGTGCTCTACGTCAACCTGCACAACTACCTGAGCCGGCTCTGGAAAACCTTCGAGATCGCCCCGCCCGACCGGGCAGCGGCGCCCGGCGTCGAAGGGTTCCGTCTCGCCGACGCGGTGCCCACCTGGATGGGCAACGACCTCGCCCTGTCGCTCAGACCCGAGAACCGGCCGCACGGCTCGCAATGGGAGCGGCACCGGAACCTGCTGGCGCGCTTCCTGTTCTGGTGGCTGGCGCCCGCGGTCCTGCTTTACGGGTGGTATCGCTTCCTGCCGGCGCGCGATCCGCTGCTCACACTCGTCATCCTCGCCTGCCTCGCGGTCATGGCGGCCTATGGCGGGCGCAGTCGAATCGAGGCGCTGGTCCGGCTTGCCCGGCGCGACAGGGACCGCCTGACGCGAAGCTCGCGCGACATCGCGGGCGCCTCGCTCGTCCTCCTCACGTTGGCGAGCGGTGCCTGGATCATCGCTCCGACCGGGCTGAAACCCTATGCCGACAGGTTCGACCGGAGCCTCGAGATCCTGTCGGGCATGGGCGCGGAGAACACCGTTGGCATGCGCCGCGCCGCGGGCTTCGTCGGGCTCACCATCGATGTCGACCGCGGCGCGATCGCGCCGGCGCGGGGCATCTCCTCCGCCGAGGACAGTTTCGAGACCTTCCGGACCGGCTGGTGCAAGGAAATGGGCCTCGGGCTCGACATCTGCGGCACGGTGCCCGGTGTCAGCATCGGCGCCACGAATACCGCGATCCTGCACCGCCGCGCCTATTGCCAGCGCGCCGAGAACCGCCCGGCCTATCTGCGCCCGGCCGATTGCGGCGAGTATTTCGACTTCATCGACGCGCGGCTTGGCTCTGACTGGGACGCCGCGCGCCGGACCGAACTGGCGCGACTTCCCCGGATCGATCTGACCGGGCGCGATCTCATCGGCGCCTCGGCCGAAGGGTCCGAACTCAGCCGCGTCGATTTCACCGGCGCGAACCTCACCGGTGCCAACCTGCCCTGGGCGCTGCTGGAAGGCGCGACGCTTCAGCGCGCCAATCTGACCGATCTCTGGGCCTACTACGCCGATTTCAGCCGCGCGAATTTCACCGATGCACGCATGACGAGCGCCAATCTCGAACGGAGCGATCTGAGTGGCGCGGCGCTCATCCGGGCTGATCTTCGCGGCGCCAATCTCAGCGGCGCCAATCTCGTCGGGGCCGACCTCAGCGGCGCGGATCTTCGCGGCGCGAAGCTGAACCATGCGAAGCTCCACCGCGCGCGGCTCGACGCCACGGTGCTGTTCGACACCGACCTGACGAACGCCGATGGCCTCACGCCAGTCCAGCTCGCCACCGCCATCGGCGAGGCACCGCCTCCGGAGGCCGAGACGGGCGGCACGCGGTTGCCCAGGCAGCGCGAGTTGAGCCTGCTGCCGCTTCAGGCCGCGGTGACGCTTTCGCTCGGAAACTGCTTCCCCGGCGACGAGCTTCCGGACGTGCTGCGGCGCGGGACGGAGTACTGGCCAGAGGCAAAGCAGGCCGAATGGAAGGCGATGCTCTGCGACGAGCAGCCGGCGGAGCCGCGGATGGCCGCGACCGGCCTCACTACGCCGCCCGCGAACCGGCGCGTCGAGCCCTATCCACGCGCACCCTTCGCCCCGGTGCTGCCCGCGACCTTCGGCGCCTCCGAATAGGCCTCAGCCGAAGGAGAAGCCCGGCGGATATTCGTGCAGTCCGTCGAAATCGGCCTTGCCGAGCGAGACGCCCGCGTGTTTGAGCGCCAGATAGGCCATCGACTGGTGGAAATAGAGGTTCGGCAGGCCGAAGCCGTTCAGGAACTGTTCGGCCGGCAGTTCCAGATGCGCGATCCCCGCCTGCGCCCGGATCACCCGGCGGCCGCTGTGCCTGAATTCCTCCGGATCGAGCCCGCGCAGCAGGGCCCGCGCCCCCTCGATCCGGGCGAGCAACCCCGGCCCGTCCATCAGGTCGCGCAGTTCCGGCGGTCGCCTGCCCACCAGCGGGAAGGCGACGCGAAGCGTGAACTGCACCGCCGTCGCGACCTGCCGCGCGACGGACATCATGTTCGGATGCGGCCGCCGCGTCAGCGCCTCCTCGTAGCCGGGCCCGAGCTCTTCCTCGGCATGGCGCAGCATCGCCTCGGACCGATCGAGAACACCGATGAAGACCGGCACGGAGGCCGTGTAGAAAGGCGGATGTTTCTGGTCCATTCCGGCGCCCCTCGCGCTTCGCTTGTCTCAGGACGAGGCCCGACTTAACAGGCTTCTGACGAAATGTCGCGGACGGCCTTTAGGATCGCATCGTCGCCGCGATGGTACTCGAACCCGATCTCCAGCGAGGTGTCCTCGAGGAGTTCGAATGAGCCCGAACCCAGAGGTGGTCCCTGAACTGATGGAGTGGATACCCCCGCCGACGGCATCGCGTTGTGCCAAGCTGGCGCTCTTGCGGTCACCAAGGGGAGGAATCCATGAACGAGGCAACAATCATCGGCATTGATCT